>JBJMNM010000313.1:0-14259 GCA_045804305.1 Gemmatimonadaceae bacterium
CTGGGCCATCGCCATTTCGCGAGCGGCGCTCTTCTCCTCGTTGGCGTGCTGCTGGCCGGCCGATGCCTGGTGCTGCTTCCCGACGTGCTGGCGACTCGCGACGGTGGCGCGGGAAGGGAGCGAGCCTAGCCGCCGTGTCCGCCGAACGGCGACAGCCGAGGAGGCGACGTCTCTACTTCGTCGCGCTCATGCGCTGAACGGGTCACACGAGCACCAGGGTCAGGCGCTTCGGACCATGCGCGCCGATGACGAGCGCCTGCTCGATGTCGGCCGTTTTCGATGGTCCCGCGACGAAGATGCCGAACACCTCGGCGGCGACGTCGATCCGCGCGTACGCTTCGTGGAGATCGGATACGACCGCCGCTCGCGCGAGAACGATGATCACATGCTCGGCGAGGAACGCCGCCGCCCGCGCGCCGAGACGCGACAGGGGAATCCACACGGCACCATTCTCCGCCACGCCGATGACCGCCTCACACGCGAACAGCTCGAGGCTGGCCAGCGTCGACGCATCGGCAGAGAGTGGCACAGTTCCCGGCAAGGCTGGTATCGTAGAGAGCATGCGCGTTGCCGCCGTCGGCGCCAACTTCTCCACAACGTGCGCGAGCGCGGCCCGATCGGAGAGAACGACATCCGTGCCGGCGGCTCGGGCCGCGGCGACGAATCGGCCCAGGACGTCCAGCGTGGGCGGCGTCCATGTCGCACGCGCGGCATCCACATCTGGCAGGGCGATCGGCGCGGGACGGGCGCTCCGCACCGCACTCAGAATCATCTCGCGAGCGGTCACGGCAGCTCCTGGCTACGCCGGCGGGTCCGATACCACTCGTGAAAGCTCTGCTGCGGAACATCGGGGAGGTCGCGACTTCGGCCCCACACGCCAAGCACCCGTCGCCGCATCCACCGCGGCATCGCCCGCAGCGCCAGCCGCACCATCGCTCCGGCGGCGCGGAACACCGCCGGTCGCGCCAACACGCGTGCCGCGATGTTCATCGTGACGGCCTTCCCCGAGCCAACATGCCCTGCCCCGGCCACGATCTGCCGCCAGCGATACAGTTGCGCATCGAGATCGATCTTGACCGGACACACGGCGGTGCACGAACCACAGAGCGTCGAGGCAAACGGCAATGACCCATAGCGCTCGAGATCGAGGCCCGGCGTCAGCACCGAGCCGATCGGTCCGGGCACCGTGGATCCGTAGCTGTGTCCACCCGACCGCCGGTAGATCGGGCAGGTGTTCATGCACGCCCCGCAGCGAATGCACTTGAGCGATCGCCAGAATTCATCGCGCCCGAGCTGCGCGCTCCGTCCATTGTCCACGAGCACGACATGCACCTGGCGGCCCGGCTCGGCGCCATGCACGTGCGACGTGTACACCGTCACCGGCTGCCCCGTCGCGCTCCGGGTGAGCAGTCGCAGGAACACTGCGAGGTGCTCCGGACGCGGGATCACCTTCTCGATCCCGATCGACGCGATGTGCACCGGAGCGAGCGCCATGCCGAGATCGGCGTTTCCTTCGTTCGTGCAGACGATGATCCCACCGGTTTCGGCGATGGCGAAGTTCGCGCCGGTCAGGGCCGCGTCCGCGGTGAGAAACCGCTGGCGCAAATGCTCACGCGCAGCGGCGGTGAGCGCAGTCGGGTCCACGAGGCCGCGCGGCGTGCCGAGGTGCTCGTGAAACGTCGCGCCGACGTCCTCCTTCTTCAGGTGGATCGCGGGCAGGACGATATGACTCGGCGCTTCTCCGCGCAGCTGCACGATGCGTTCGCCGAGGTCCGTGTCGACGACCTCGATACCGCGTGCCGTGAGGTATGGGTTGAGGCCGCACTCCTCGGTGAGCATCGACTTGCTCTTGACCAACCGCCGCGCATTGGCTGCAGCAAGGATGCCGTGGACGATGGCGTTGTGCTCGTCCGCGTCGCGCGCCCAATGCACCTGCATGCCGCGCTCGCGCGCCTTCGCCTCGAATCGCTCGAGATACCCGTCGAGATGGGAAAGCGTGTGCTCCTTGATCCCCGACGCCAGCTCGCGCAACTGCTCCCACTCGGGTACCGCCGCGGCCGCCGCATCCCGCCTGGACCGGACCCACCAGAGCGCTCCATCGTGCCAGTCGGCGCGAGCTTCGTCGGCGAGGAAGGCAGCCGCTGCGGACGGATGGTCGACCGGCCGCTCCGGGTGCAGCACCGGTAACTCGTACCCGTGAGCAGATCCGACGCGACCTGCTCGCCCAGTTGGGGGAATGCTCGTCATGTCGCCGCACCGGCCAGCAGCTCGGCCACGTGCCGCGTCGCCAGCACCGTTCCACTCCGTGAGGCGAGACCGGCGAGGTGCATCACGCACGACACATCCGTGGACACCAGCACCTCCGCGCGTGCGGCGGTGTAGTCGGCGAGACGGTCCCGCCCCATCTTCGCGGAGATCGCCGGCTCGGCCACCGCGAACGTCCCGCCAAAGCCGCAGCACTCGTCCGGTCTTGCCAGCTCGGCGAACGTCAGGCCATGCACCGTCTCGAGCAGCGCACGCACCTTGTTCCAGGCTGGCCCCTGAACCTCACTCGGCCGCGCCAGGCCGAGTCCACGCAGTCCGTGACAGCCGATGTGAAGTCCCACTCGGTGCGGGAACTCCGCGCCAAGGGCGGCCACGGCATCGACACCGATCTCGTCGTGGAGGAACGAGCAGAACTCGGTCGTGCGCGCCGCAACCCCCGACGCAGCGTGGAGACGTACGTGCAGCGCGCAGCTCCCGGACAGCACGATGATCCGCTCGTACGGCTCGTGCGTGCGCACGAACCGCGCGAGCGCCCGCTCGGCGTCATGCTCGAATCCCGCATTCGCCGGTGGCTGTCCGCAACAAGCCGCGCCCTCCGGCACCGCGACGTGAACACCGAGCCGCTCCAGCACACGCAGCGCCGCTACCGCGACATGCGGATAGAGCTGATCCACGAAGCAGGGCACGAAGAGCGCGACACGTGACATGCGGTTAGAAGTTGAAGCGGTCGATGTTGCTCTTGTTGAACACGAAGGGTTGGCCGAGGCGCACCTCGTCGCCGACGACGACGAACTTTCCGAGCCGGCCGGCGTCGAGCTCCGTCGCGCCCTTCGCGAGTCGTCCGTTCACGAGCGCATCCGACGTGGCGACAGCGAGCGCGCCGAGATCGACCGTGTTCCACAGGATGATGTGGTCGATGATTCCCTCCTTGATGTAGGAACGGCACATGTTCGGCAGGGACAGCCCCGTCACCTTCACATCGGTGCGGCCCGACTGCTTCACGGCTTCCGCTGCACCCGGCACCGCCGGCGCCGCGATCGCCATGATGACCTTCACCTTCGGATGCACCTTGAGCACCGTCTGCGTCTCGGCAAATGCCCGGTCGCGGTCCCCGTCGCTCGGCTGAATGGCGACGAGCCTGATGCGTGGATACCGCTGGGCGAGCCGCTCGCGGATGTACCTGATCCACTCGTTCTGGTTGGCGGCGCTCAGGCTCGCCGTGATGATCGCGAGCTCGCCGGTCTCGCCCATGACGCGCGCCGCGCCATCCGTGAGCGCGTAGCCGATTCCCTGCGGAGTCGCCTGGTTGACGAAGAAATCGCGCGCGTCGGGCGCCGCGTCGGCGTCCCACGTCACGACCTTGATCCCCCGCTGCCGCGCTTTCCGGAGCACCGTCGAGATTGCGTCCTTGTTCTCGACGCTCACGGCGATGGCATCGACGTGGCGCGTGATCCACGCCTCGACGACCTCGTTCTGCTTGGCCGGATCGAGGTCGGTGGGACCGTCCCAGAGGAGCTGCACGCCGAGCTGCCTGGCCGCGCTATCCGCGCCGAGCCGCGCACTGATGAAATACGGATCGCCCTTGGCCTTCGGCATGAGGGCGATCACGGCACCACTCCTTCGCGCGGGACTGGCGCCGGCGACCGCATTCGTCGAGGCAGCCGACGCGCCAACCCCCCGAAGCTCCTGGCGCAGCGACCGAACGAGCATCCAATTGCTGCCAGCGACGATCAGGGCGGCGGCGACGACCGTTGCGCTCAATACCGCCACTTGTGAATTTCGCACTTCGTCGTCCGCCTCGAAGGTGGGTGAATGGGTGACAGCAGTCGCGGTCCGCGCGCCGTGGCGCCGCGAGGCGCGATCCAGGAGGATGGTTCCGATCAGCAGGGCGCCGGTGAGCACTCCGGCCAGCTCCGCGGGCTGGCCGCTCAGCCTCAGCCCGTTCTGCAATAGCGCGATCGCGAGCAGACCCAGGACCGTGCCGAGCACCGTACCGCTCCCTCCACGAAGTGACGTCCCGCCGAGGACGACAGCGGTAATGGCAAGCAGCTCGTAGCCCGTCCCCGCGTCGGACTTCGCCTGTCCCAGGTGCGCGACGTAGATGATCGCCGCGATGCTTGCCATGACGCCCGAAAGCACGTAGACCACCGTCAGTCGACTGGCCACCGGCACTCCGGCGTAGCGCGCGCCCTCGGCGGTATGACCGATCGCGTACAGGGTACGGCCGAACGGCGTGCGCTGGAGCAGCCACCAGCATCCACCAGCCGCAACGGCGAATACGAACAGCTGCACCGGCACGATCGCGCCGACGTATCCCTGCCCGAGATACATGAAGCTGGCCGGAAACCCTGAATAGTTGTCGATGCCGCGGGTCATTCCTTCCGCCACGCCTCGAAACAGCGAGAAGGTCCCGAGAGTCACGATGAGCGGTGGGAATCCGAGCCGGGCAATCATGACGGCATTGAGCGCGCCGCCAGTGGCCCCGAGCAGGATCGTCGCGGCGGCGGCAAGCGGTAATGGGATCCCCCCATCACGCCACAGCGCTCCGAGCACGACGGCGGCCAGTCCCATCATCGAAGCGACGGACAGATCGATGCCGCCGGTGACGATGATCGGCGTCAGGGCGAGCGCCAGCAGGCCGACTTCGACTGCCAGCCGCGTCACTTCGAACGCATTCGCCACGCTGAGGAAGTGCAGCCCGGTCACCCCGAAGATCACGCACTCGGCGAGCACGACGACGACGAGGCTCCACTCGCCGTTCGGAAAGAGCCGTTCCTGCAACGGCACCTTCGTCGCAAGCGGCGAGCTCCCGTCGTCAGCGGGTCGCGGCGCGGGCGCGAGCGAGGGGGCGGACATGAGCCGGGAGCCGTGAGAAGCGATCGAACGCCGTATCCGACGCGAGCGCGAGGAGAATGATGGCGCCCTGAATCGCCTTCTCCCAGAAGGGGTTGATCCCCAGGAAGGTGAGCGCGGTTCCGATCATGCCGAGGAGTGCCACGCCCAGCAGCGTGCCAAGCAGGCTCGCACGACCGCCCGTGATCGCCGCACCCCCGACGACCACCGCGGCGATGGTCTTGAGCTCCAATCCGGTGCCGGCATTGCTCGGGATGGAGTTGAAGCGCACGGCGTTGAGCAACGCGGCCAACCCGACGAGCGCTCCCATGACGGTGAAGACGCCCACCGTCACGCGCCGCGGCTCCATGCCGGCGAGCCGCGCTGCCTCTGCATCGGAGCCCACCGCGAAGAGCATGCGGCCACCTCGCCGCTGGGTCAGTCCCCACGCGAGCGCGAGCAGCAGCACGGCCGCGGCCCCCACGATCAGCCATCGCGCCCAGGCAGTGTCCAACCCGAACCACTGGAAGTTCGGGGGGAGCCCCTGAACCCAGGCTCCCTCCGTGACCCAGCGCAACCCGTCGCGCCAGACGACATACATCGCGAGCGTCACGATGATCGACGGCAGCCCGAGTGCTCCCACGAGCACGCCGTTCACGGCGCCCATCGCGCCGCCAATCGCCACCAGGCCAGCCGGCAGCAACGGCATCGGCAGGCCGGCCTTGGCCAACCAACCGGCGATCACGCTACAGACAGCGAACTGCGCGCCGACGGAGATGTCGATCTCACCGATGAGAATGACGAGCGTCATGCCGATGGCGACGACCAGCACCGCCGCGTTGTTCAGCGCGATGTCGCGCAGGTTGCTGCCGGTGTAGAACGCGGGCGCGAACACCGCGACGAATGCCAGCAGGCCTGCGCACGCCACCGCCGGCGCAAGCTCGCGCCTCCACCGTTTCAGCGTCATGGCGCACCGGCGAGCGCGAGGTGGGCACTCGCCGGCGCGTGGCCAAGGGCGGACGTCAGAATCCGCTCCTGCGTGGCGTCGGCTCGGTCGACGACGTCGACCACTCCGCCGCCGTGCATCACCACGATCCGATCGCTCATGCCGAGAATCTCCGGCAGCTCGGACGAGATCATGAGGATCGCGACTCCTTCCCCAGCCAGCCGTACCATGAGCGAGTGGATCTCGGCCTTGGCGCCGACGTCCACCCCCTGGGTCGGCTCGTCCAGGATCAACAGCGATGGGCATCGCACGAGCCATCGCGCGAGTGCCACCTTCTGCTGGTTCCCGCCGGACAACGCATCCACCCTGGTGTAGATCGACGATGTCTTGACGCCAAGTCGCCCAGTGAGATCGACGGCGATCCGGCGCTCCTTCTCCGCCTCGATCGCCGACATCGCGCCGGCGGCGCTGACCTCGTCGAGCGCCGCCAGCGTCATGTTCGAGACGATCGACATCGGCAGGACCACGCCATGACGACGCCGGTCCTCGGGGACATAGGCGATCCCCAGTCCGATCGCGTCGGCCGGGCTGCGGACGGTCACCGGCTGGCCGCGAATCCGCATATCTCCGGCATCCGCCGGCGTCAGCCCGAAGATCGCCCGCGCGAGCTCCGTGCGACCCGCCCCCACGAGTCCTGCCAGGCCGACGATTTCGCCTGCGCGCACCGTCAGCGTCACATCGTTCACGCCCGCTGCGCGGCAGCAGACGTCCCTGAGCTCCAGCGTGGAGTCGCCGATCGGCACGGTGCGCTTGGGAAACACCGCCGACAGCTCGCGCCCGACCATCAGCTGGATCAGCTGCCGCTGGCTCACCTCCCTCATGTCCCGGGTCTCGATCGTCACGCCGTCCCGCAACACGGTCACGCGGTCCGCGATGAGTGGAAGCTCCTCGAGCCGGTGCGAGATGTAGATCATTCCCACGCCATGATCGCGCAGCTCGCGCACGACACGAAAGAGATTCTGCGTGTCTTCCTCGCCCAACGACGCCGTGGGCTCGTCGAGGATCAGTACCTTCGCGTTGGCCCCAAGGGCGCGCGCGATCTCGACGAGCTGCTGCTCTGGCATGCTCAGCTCGCTCACCTCGGCGTCCGGGTCGATGCGCGCGCCGACGAGTTGCAACAGCGCGCTCGCTCGCCGACGCCATGCGCTCCAGTTCGCGCGCCCCCATGGTCCGCCCTCCTCGACACCGATCGCCACGTTCTCCGCGACGGTCAGCTCGGGAAAGAGCGCCGGCTGCTGATAGATGGCGGCGATGCCGAGGCGCCTCGCGCGACGCGGGGAGAGGTCGCACACTCGTTCGTCACCTAGCGCCAGCTCACCCGCGTCGGGCTGCGTCGCTCCGGTGAGGATACGGATGAAGGTCGACTTCCCCGCGCCATTCTCGCCGACGAGGGCATGGATCTCTCCGCCACGCAGCTCCAACGACGCGTCGCGCAACGCCTGAACGCCCGCGAACGCCTTCGCGATGTTGCTGGCGCGAAGCAGCAGAGGGCGAGGTGGCGGAGACGTCAGCATCGTGGATCGGCCGCCGTCAACGGAGAAACGCCGCTGCCTGACCCCCGTCGATGTTCACGATCTGACCGGTCGTCTTGCTGAAGTCGTCCGTCAGGAAGGCGGCGATCGCCTTCACCTGATCGGCGAGCGCGATCGGTTGGCCGGTCAATGTGCGCTTCGCATAGAACTCCGCGAGGCGATCACGCAGCGCCTCCGTACTCGCTGCCGGATCATGCGCCACGTCGTACTTGGCCAGGGACGCCAGCACCCGTTCACGCGGGAACATGCTCGAGCCCTCGAGCACGGTGGCCGGCGCCACGCCGTTGACGCGCACGAGGGGAGCAAATGCAACGGCCAGCTCGCGCACCAGGTGGTTCGCCGCGGCCTTGCTCGTATCGTACGCGAACGATCCGGCCTTCGGAACGACGGCGTTCACGCTCGTGGTGATCACGAGGCTCCCGGGCAAGCCCTGAGAGCGCCAGATGCGGTGCGATTCCTCGGCCACGAAGAATGGGCCGGTGACGTTGATCGCGAAGGCCTTCGCCCATTCCTGGTCGCCCACGACGCCGCGCTCGTCGGGATTCGGGTAATAGCCAGCCGTCACGACGACGTGGTCGAGTCCCCCGTACGCGAAGGCGACCTCCTCGAGCGCCCGGCGTATCGAGGCTCGGTCTGTCATGTCGGCGCCCAGCCCGATCACCTGCCCCGCGCCCGAGATACCGGTGCCGGCGACGCCGATGCCCATCCCGAGCTTCTTTTGCAGCTCTTCGGCTGCCGAGCGTGCCCCTTCCACATTCACGTCGATCGCGGCGACGGTCGCACCCTGATTCGCAAGCTGCTCGAGCAAGGCACGCCCGATGCCACTCCCGGCGCCCACGACGACGGCCACCTGTCGGTCGAGCGGACGTTCCACCGGCATCCGCTTGAGCTTCGCCTCCTCCAGCAGCCAGTACTCGATGTCGAACGCCTCCTGGCGGTCGAGTGCCGTGTACCGGCTGACGCGCTGCGCGCCGCGCATGACGCCAATGGCCGCCGTGTAGAACTCGGCCGTGACGCGGCTCTCCGACTTCGACTTGCCCCAGGCAATCATGCCGAGGCCCGGGATGAGGATCACGCTTGGCGACGACACGCGCATCGCCGGCGAATCCGCGCGCTTGCACTGCGCATAGTATTCCGCGTAATCGGCGCGGTACCGCTCGAGCCCGGCGTCGAGCGCCGTCTTCAAGGCCGCCACGTCGGCTCTGTCGGGATGCCAGGGCACATAGAGCGGCTTGATCTTCGTGCGAAGAAAATGGTCGGGACAGCTCGTGCCCAGCTCGGCGAGCCGCTGCGCGTCGACGGAGTTCACGAACTCCAGCACCTCGTCGCGCATCTCCACCGTCGCGATCTGGCGTCGCTCCACGCTTACCCGGCCGCGTAGCCAGGGCAGCAGCTCGGCGAGGACCTCCCGCCGTTGGCCCTCGGACAGCGCAGTCGTGAGCTGGCCACCGAAATCGGGCGCGCCATCCCGGTTGGCGTCGAGGAAGTCCTGGGCGCGACGAATGAGATCGAGCGTCAGCTCGTAACACTCCCGTTCGTCGTTCGCCCAGTTGATCAGTCCGTGCTTCCCGAGGATCGCGCCCTTGGCCTTCGGATGCATGCGACAGATGCGCTCGAGCTCCAATCCGAGCTCGAAGCCCGGGCGCTGCCAGTCGGTCCACACCACGTCGTCGCCATACACCGCCTGCGTCAGCGCGGCGCCGTCAGCCGCGGTGGCCAGGGCAATCACGGCCACCGGATGCATGTGGTCGACGTGCGCGTAGGGGATGAATGCGTGCAAGGGGGTGTCGATGCTGGACGCCGTCGTGTTGCGGTCGAAGGTGGTGTGCGAGTACATGCCCACCATCGCGTCCTCAGCGGGCGTCTTGGGGCCGCGTGCCGGGTAACGCTCGTAGACCTGCCGCAGGCTCAGCACCTGATCGAGGTAGAGCGACGCGAAGTTCTTTCGCGTTGCGGTGCGCAGATCTCCTCCCGATCCCTTCACCCACAGCACGCGAACGTCTTCCCCCGAGAGCGGATCCTTCGCGGTGATCTTCGCCGAGGTGTTGCCGCCACCCGTGTTGGTGATCCGGGCGTCGGCACCGAGCAGGTTCGACCGATAGATGAGCCGTTCCACTGGATCGAGGCGGCTCGCCACACTCTCGTCCCACCGGCTGCGGAGATAGTCGTCGCCACCGGCGGCACTGTCCGCTCGTTGCGTGCTGATCGGCTGTTGAATCGTGGTCATCGCAGGAATCGTCGGAGAATCAGAGAACGGAAAGAATCGGTGCCGATCGCGCGACAGCGCGACCAGGCGTGTATTCGATGACGTCGGTGCTGTGGCGTGCCGCCTCGCGAATCGATACCCCGTTTGGCAGGTGACCGAGGGTTCTCGCCTGGAGCAGCAGGTTTCCCAGCGCGGTCGCCTCGACCGGTCCGGCCAGGACGCGCCGTCCGCACGCATCGGCCGTGAGCTGGTTGAGGATCGCGTTGCGTGCGCCCCCGCCCACGACGTGCACGATCTCGATCTCGACGCCCGTCAGCGCGGCGAGCTCGTCGAGCGTGCTTCGGTAGCTATCCGCGAGACTCTCGAGCACGAGGCGCACGAGACCGCCCCGCGTCTCGGGCACGGGTGCGCCGATCGCGGCACAGGCGCGCCTGATGGCGCCGACCATCGCGCCCCGCTCTCCGAACGCGGGCTGGTTGCAATCGATGGTGAAGCCGGGCGACTGCACAGGCGCAGCCTCGCGCATCAGCAGCTCCCACGGCACCACCTCGCCGCTGTCGAGCCATTCGCGCGCGCACTCCTCGAGGATCCACGTTCCCGTCCGATTCTTGAGGAAGCGAATGGTGCCGTCGAGCCCCACCTCGTTCGTGAAGCCGGCCCGCCGCGCCGCCGAAGTCACCACTGGCCGGCTAAGCTCGCCACCGACGAGCGACCAGGTGCCGGAGCTGATGTAGGCCCAGGGCTCGCCGCCCGTGGCTGGCACGGCCGCCACCGCCGCAGCGGTGTCGTGCGAGCAGGTCGCGATCACGGTTGGACGTTCCCCTGGTCCCGACCACCATTCCGCGGCGACGGCGCCGATGACGGTTCCCGGCGCGACGAGTCGCGGCCAGCGGGTGGGATCGTCACCGACGAACTCGATCACGGAACGAGCCCAATCGCCGGCACGCACGTCGTACAGCTGCGTCGTGCTGGCCATGGTCCGCTCGGCGAACATCTGCCCGCTCAGGCGATAGAGCAGATAGTCGGCGATGAGCAGGCGGGTGGTCGTGCGAGCGACGAGATCAGGCTCGTCGGCGAGGTCGGCGACAATCTGTGGCAGGGTGTTGAAGGGAAGGAACTGAACCCCGGTGGCCGAATACAGCGCATCCGCACCGAACCGCGACGCGACCTGCTCCAGTCGACCCTTCGTTCGCGGATCGCGATACGAATACGGGCGACGCAGCGGGCGACCGTCCGCATCGAGCGGCACGTAGTCCACGGCCCAGCTGTCGATGGACACGGACCGCAGGTGCGGTGTCGTGTTGGCGGCGTAGTTCAGGCTGATCCGCACCTCGGTGAGCAACGCTTCGACGTCCCAGTAGAGGTGGCCGGCCTCCTCGACCAGCGGCGTGCGGAACCGGTGCACCTCGTCCATGCGCATGCGATCGCCATCGAGCGTGCCGACGACCGCCCGACCGCTGGACGCGCCGAGATCGATCGCGAGGTACGCCGAGGGAGCTGTCATCAGAGGCTCTGCGGCGGTGCGTACGCAATGGTCGCCGAGCGTTCGGCGGCCTTTACAGCCCGGTACCCCGACGCGCGGAAGGCGGCGACGGGGTCGAGCGCGGCACCATTGCGAAGGCGTGCCTCGGCTACCAGCGGTCGCACGTCGGTCTCGAACGCGTCCTTGAGAATCCGCTCCGCCATCACCACGTCGCCGGCGTTCTGGTAGACCTCCAGCGCGTCGTGATCGACGAGCTGCGCCTTGGCATACGCCAGCTGCAGCTGATCGACCGTCTGGAGCATGTCCTCGAGAGGATCCTTGATGTTGTGGCTCTGATCGATCATGTACGCCGGCGAGAATCCGGGAAGGCGCTCGCGCTCGGCCTGGACGAGCTCGTGGAACACCAGAAAGAGTGCGTACGGCTTGATCGATCCCGCCGTCAGGTCGTCGTCACCGTACTTCGAGTCGTTGAAATGGAAGCCGCCGAGCTTTCCGACGCCGAGCAGGCGCGCGACGATCAGCTCGACGTTCGTGTTGGGCAGGTGATGTCCGAGGTCGACGAGACACTGCGCGCGGTCGCCCAACGACTGCGTCAGGAGCAGCGACGAGCCCCAATCCTGCACGACGGAGGCGTAGAAGGCCGGCTCGTACGGCTTGTGCTCGGTGAACAACCGCCATCCGGCCGGCAGTCCCGCGTATACCAGAGAAAGGCAGTCGCGCACGCGATCGAAGCTGCCGCGCAGGGACATCTGTCCCGGGTAGTTGGCGCCGTCCGCCAGCCAGATGGTGATCGCTTCGGCCCCGATCGCCTTGCCAACCTCGATGACATGCAGGTGATGCTCGATCGCCTGTTGGCGCACCGCCGCGTCGGTATGGCTGAACGATCCGAGCTTGTAGGACAGCGTCTGGCCCGGCTGATCCTGAAAGGTGTTCGAGTTGACCGCATCGAAGCCGAGGCCCATTTCCGACGCGAGCTGACGCAGCGCGGCGGGGTCGTCGGGCTCGTCCCACGGGATGTGGAGCGATACACGCGGTGTTCCGCCGGTCAGACGGTGCACCACGGCTGCGTCTTCCATCTTCTCGGCGAGGTTCCGCGGTTCGCCCGCCGTCGGGAAGCGTCCGAATCGTGTGCCGCCGGTTCCGAACGCCCACGACGGGACGGCCACCTCGAAGCGGCGGACGCTCTCGATGACGCGCTCGATGACCTGACCACGACGCTCGAGGCGCTCCACGAGGCCGGCGAGGTCGCGCTGGTGGTCGCTCAACGCGGCGTCGCTGTGGACCGCCGGCGCCGTACCGAGCCTCGGACTAATTCCGCTCTGCATTGAATTCCCGGTGGCATTTCGATGTCAGGGCTTTACTTCCTGACGGCCAGAGTGAAGGGGAATCTGCTTTCCGCCCCACTCGAACGTGCCGGTCAGACCGGCCGGCAGGGTTACCACGCCGCGTACACCAGTGGCGCCAACCCGATCGAGGTCGACGTCAATGTCGCCCAGCGGATGCGGGATCCGTCCCTCCGCGTGCTTGAGCTCTCCGAGCGCGGGCGCGATCCGCACCGTGCGGAACCCGGAGGACGCAGGTCTCACGCCCAACACCGTGGCGAGGAGACCGTAGTTCGGATGGGCCGCCCACGCGTGGGTGTCCGAGCGCGTCGGCTCGGGGTTCTCAGGCGTCGACGTGAGGCCGAGCGCGAGCATGCGCCGCCACGGCGCCAGGAGCTCGACGTAGCGGTCCGCGAGTCCCGCGACCCGCAGGGCCTCGAACAGGTAGAACCTGAAGTAATACGTGGCCAGCGTGAGCGAGGTATCGCTCAGCACGCGCTCGAGGAGCGCACGCCGTTCGGGTGCAGCCACCGCATTCGTCAGCAGCGCAAGGACGTTTGTATGCTGGCTGTAGGCCGCGGATTCGGGTGAGTCGCGGAACAACCGGCGACTCGTGTCCCAGGTCCGCGAGCGCGTGGCCTGGATGACGGAATCGGCCCGCGCGCGGTACGCGCGTCCCATCCCGGCCACGCCCACGTCCTCCTCGAGTTGGGCGGCATGTTGCAGCGCGTAGGCATAGAGGAGACTGATGGTCGCGGAGTGCCCTTCGTTCGCGCCTGGTGGTACGCCCCGGGGCCAGCGCGGCGACCAGTCGACATAGTTCCAGTACGGCATCGCCCCGAGCATGCCGGTCGAATCGACTCGGCGCCCATACCAGTCGAGGATTCCACGGATGCCGGCAAGGCGCTCTCGCACGAACGCCGGGTCATTCCGGTGCATGTGATAGTCGTGCACCATAGCGACGTAGATCAGCGAGAACGGCGGGATCAGTTGCATGAGTTGCGACGGATACCGGCTGGTGGTGATCCCCTCCGGAAGCCGTGACGCGTCGAACTGCTCGATCGCCTGCCGCATCAGCCGATCGTCGCCCGCGACGTACAGCGAGATGAGGGCCTGGATTCGCGTGTCGCCGACGTACTGGAGCTGCTCGTAGTACGGAGTGTCCATGTACGTCTCGTGCGCTCCCAGCCGGGCGCCATTCCAGTCCATCGCCCAGACGTCGCGCAGCCAGGGTTGATCGCTGGCGAACCGGCCACGCTCGTGGAATGGATAGGCGGTGAAGATCCCATGGACGTCGTGCAGACGTAGCGGCTCCGCGGCGGTCTCGACATCCACCTGCACGTACCGGAACGAGCGCCAGTAGAGGGTCTGGAACCGCCGCCGCTGGCCGCCGTCTGGGCGAAAGGTGTCCTTCAGTCCCCGAATCGTTCGCCCCTCGATGTCATTCCGGTTCCGCTTCTGGCCCTGTGCATCGACGAGCGCTTCCGCGTAGGTGAGGGTGACCGTGCCCCCCGCTCCGCCGCTCGTCTCGAGGACGAGATACGCGTTGGTCGTGCGCGACTGGTCGAGCAGGATGCTCGCCTTGGTGTTCGGCGGAACGACCACATCGCTGC
>JBJMNM010000314.1:0-3339 GCA_045804305.1 Gemmatimonadaceae bacterium
CTCTCCCGCCGCACGTTCAATTTCTTCTGGGAGACGACGAACCCGCGTAACGGGCTGACCCCCGATCGGTGGCCGACGAAGTCGTTCTCGAGCGTGGCCGCGGTGGGATTCGCGCTCACCGCCTACCCCATCGGTGTGGAGCGCGGATGGGTGAGCCGCGACGCGGCGCGCGAGCGCGTGCTCACGACGCTGCGTTTCTTCTGGAAGGCGCCACAGGGCGCCGAGGCGACCGGCGTCACGGGATATCGAGGCTTCTTCTATCACTTCCTGGACATGGAGACGGGCCTTCGCTTCGAGAAGGTCGAGCTCTCCACGATCGACACCGCGCTGCTGCTCGCCGGCGCGCTGACGTGCCGCCAGTACTTCGATGGCAGCGATGCCGGCGACACGGAGGTGCGCGCGCTCGCCGATTCCATCTACCGGCGGGTGGACTGGGACTGGGCGCGCGAGGGACAGCCGGTCGTCAACATGAGCTGGCGCCCCGAGGCCGCGCCGAATCAGGATGCACGCGGCTTCAACATCAGCAGTTGGCGTGGGTATGACGAAGCGATGATCCTCTACGTCCTCGCCATCGGATCACCCACCCACCCGATCGACCCCATCGCCTGGGCCGAGTGGACGCGCACGTACAAGTGGGACCACTTTCAGGGAGAGGAATACGTGCAGTTCGCGCCGCTGTTCGGGCACCAGTACTCGCACGTCTGGGTGGACTTCCGCGGCATTCGTGACGCGTACATGCGCGACAAGGGGATCGACTACTTCGAGAACTCGCGCCGCGCCACGCTGGCGCACCGCGCGTACGCAACCGCGAATCCGGCCGGGTGGAGAGACTATGGTCCGACCGCCTGGGGACTCGCGGCGAGTGACGGCCCGCTCGACTCCACCTTCGTGGTGGACGGCCGCCAGCGCACGTTTCACACGTACTGGGCCCGCGGCGTCGGCACGGACGAGATGAACGATGACGGCACTCTGGTCCCGACGGCGGCGGGCGGATCGGTGCCGTTCGCACCCGAGGTGACGATCCCGACGCTGTACTCCATGCGCCACCGGTACGGCGACCCGCTGTTCGGCCAGTATGGCTTTGTGGACGCGTTCAATCCAACGCTGCGCGTGCCGGGCCCGCCGCTGCACCACGGCCGCATCGTCGCCGGACTCTCCTGGTTCGACACGGATTACCTGGGCATCGACCAGGGACCGATCGTGGCGATGGTCGAGAACTGGCGGAACGGATTCGTCTGGAATCTGATGCGACGCAACGGTGACGTGGTGCGCGGCCTCTGCCGGGCGGGGTTCCGAGGCGGATGGATCGCCGGGCGCTGCTGACGCGCACTCGTCTCGTCGCGCTGGGGGCGCTCGCGGCACTCGGCGCGGCCTGTACGCTCCGCGACGCCGGCGGTGCGAGCACCGAGCTCCGGGTCTGGGCCTTCGGCGCCGAGGGTGAGGCGATTGCACCGCTGGCGCGGGACTTCGAGCGGGCGAATCCCGGGGTGCACGTTCGCGTGCAGCAGATCCCGTGGTCGGCCGCACACGAGAAGCTGCTCACGGCGTACGTGGGCGGTGCCTTGCCGGACGTGGCACAGCTGGGCAACACGTGGGTCCCGGAGTTCGCGGCGCTGAATGCGCTGCAGCCGCTCGACAGCCTGCTGACGGCCGACTCGGTGCTCGTGCCGCGCGCCGACTATTTCGCCGGTGTGCTCGCGACGAATGTGGTGGACGGTGTGTTGTACGGGCTGCCCTGGTATGTCGACACTCGCGTGCTCTTCTATCGCACGGATCTGCTGCGCGCTGCGGGAGTGTCATCGCCGCCCACGACCTGGGCGGCGTGGCGCGACGCGCTCGCGCGACTGAAGAAGGTGCAGCCGGCCGGTGCCTATCCCGTGCTGATGCCGCTCGACGAGTGGGCGCAGCCGCTCATCTTCGGGCTGCAGACGGGCGCGCCGCTTCTCACCGACCACGACACGCGCGGCGGCTTCCGTGATCCCCGCTTCCGGAAGGGGTTCGAGTTCTATGTCGACCTGTTCAAGGACAGTCTGGCGCCGTCGCTCGCGAATACGCAGATCAGCAACGTGTACCAGGAGTTTGCCGCCGGCCGGGTCGCGATGTACATCACCGGTCCGTGGAACGTGGGCGAGTTCCGGAAGCGCCTGCCGGACTCGCTCCGCGGCGCGTGGACCACGGCGCCGCTGCCCGGGCCGGACAGCGCGGGAGTGTCGTTCGCCGGCGGCTCGAGTCTGGTCGTGATGCGCGGCTCACCGAAGAGAGCTCTGGCGTGGAAGTTTCTCGCGTTCATGGCGGATCCCGCACGCCAGGCGCGCTTCTTCGAGCAGACGGGCGATCTGCCGGCGCGCCGCTCGGCATGGGAGACTCCCGCGCTGGCGGGCGACGTGCAGTTGGCCGCATTCCGAGCGCAGCTCTCGCGACTCCGGGCATCCCCCGCGGTGCCGGAGTGGGAGCTGATCTCGAGCCGGCTGGCGCAGGCCGCCGAGCGCGCGGCCCGCGGCCGGCAGACGGTGGATGAGGCGCTCGCCGCGCTCGACGCCGACGTGGACGGTATCCTGGAGAAGCGACGCTGGCTCGTGGCGCAGCGAGCCAACTCGGCGCGTCGCACGGGTGGCACGGGGAGCGCGCCGGAGTGAGAGGAACGCCGCGCATCGCCCCCGGCTGGTGGTTCGTCGCGCCCGCGCTCGCGCTCATCGTCGTGTTCTTCCTCGGCCCGGTGCTCGCCGCGGTGGGGCTCAGCTTCACCGACTTCGATCTCTATGCGCTCGCCGATCCAGGTGCGGCGCGGTGGGTGGGCGTTCGCAACTACGTGCGCGTGCTGCACGAGCCATTGTTCTGGACGGCGCTGAGGAACACGCTGTACTTCGCGGTCGTCGGCGGGCCGCTGACGGTCGCGGCGTCGCTTGGCGCAGCCCTGCTGGTCAATGCGCGCGCCCTCCGGTGGAAGGCGCCGGCGCGCATCGTGTTCTTCGCGCCGTTCGTGACGACGCTCGTGGCGGTCGCGATCGTGTGGCGCTACCTGTACCATCCGCGGTACGGCCTGCTCAACTGGTTGCTCGGTCACGTGGGCGTCCAGCCGATCGACTGGCTGGGCGATCCGAGCTGGGCGATGCCCGCGGTGATCCTCATGGCCACGTGGAAGAACTTCGGCTACAACATGCTGATCTTCATCGCGGGGCTGCAGAACATCCCGCGCGAGCTGCACGAGGCCGCCGCGCTCGACGGCGCGACACCCGTTCAGCGCTTCCGCCATGTCACGCTGCCGATGCTCGCGCCCACGATGTTCTTCGTGGTGATCGTGACGATGATCGGCTACCTCCAGCTCTTCACCGAGCCCTA
>JBJMNM010000315.1:0-8219 GCA_045804305.1 Gemmatimonadaceae bacterium
GCAGGTCCCGCAGGTTGCGGGCACCGCGGCCGTCGACGCGCGCGGAATGGTGTCGAGACGCCGGTTGATCTCCTGCAGCATCAGCATCATCTGCCGGGCCACGAGCTTCGTGCGCTTGTCGTCGCTGGCGAAGTCGAAGCGGTCCAGCGGCTGCCCTTCCTCTCCGACATGGCAGAACTGACAGCGCACGCCCAGATCGCCCGCGAAGTTGCGCATCAGGCCGAGCACCTGCGGCACCGGCGTGGAATGCGGAATCACCTTCGTGTTGACGAGCGAATCCGGCGGAAACTTCCGCGGCGTCTGCGCCTGGGCCGAGGCCGACAGGATGGATAGCGCGAGAGCGGCAAGCAACGAGCGCATGGGCATTCTCCGCGTCGTGGAGGGCGCCGCCGACGGTCCGGCGCCGACGATATGGGCAAAGAGATAGCCCATCAGCCCGGTCGGGCGCAAATCCGGCTCGGCTTCGCGTTTGTCGAACGGGAGTGGGCCGGCGCTGGTCAGCTGCACCCCTCCACCCACTGCACCTGGGGGTACAGGCCGGAGCGGAAGGTGATCACCTTGCCCTTGTCGTCGGTCTCGAACACGAGACGGAAAAGACTGTCCGCGCCCGTACCGAGCGGGACGATCAGATATTTCCCTTCCGTGTACTTGTGCGGCTCGACTCGCACGCGGCCTGGATAGAGGGATTCGATGCGCGAACGTGCATCGCCCACTCGCGCCCCGGCCGCGGTTGCCACGCTCGCATCACGCACCTCGACGCGCGCGATCTTTCCCTGCTCGATCATGAAGAGCATCGCCGGCTCGGCGCCCGCGGCGAATGCCGGCGTCACGTGATCGCACGTGGAATCACCAGGAGCGGGGATCGACGACGTATCCCCGAGCGCGCTCCGCGCCTCGGCGAGCGTCATTCCGGCGTGGATCGGCCCGTAACCCTGCTCCGTCACCGTCCAGGTGCGCCGGTCCGAAGCGGCGGCCACCGACCCATTGGCGCCGGTCACGGTGGTCGCGCGCGAAGAGTCCGTCGCTGCGGGGGCGTCGTCGGTGCCCTTGCTGCAGGCGATGGCGAGCAGCAGCGGAAGGAAGCGTGTGAAATCCTTGGGCGTCATCTGCGCAGTTCGTCGATCTGGCGAAGGTGGTGCTGCAGGTGGCCAACGTAGTCGCGCATCAGGTAATCAAGCGTGGTGGTCGCTGATGCCGCCACCGGGACCCAGGCGATCTCGTGGACGTTGTGCCGAGCGTGCTCGCGGTACCGCACGTCGGCGGGCACGGCGGCCATCACGCGCGCGAGCTGCCGATATGTAGTCATCCCTCATGGTCGACGCTCCGCATACGCCAAGTAAATTCGTCGCCCGGGCAGGGGCAACAGGTCGGTGACCGCGAGCGTTTTCGGCCGAGGACGCGTAGGTTGAGAGAGACGCTTTCGTCCCCAGCCGGGAGGTCCCCCAATGCGCTCGATTCAGTTCGCGCTCGCATGCGCCCTCGTCGCCCCCGTGATCGCCACCGCGCAGCCCGCGCGAGCCGGTTCCCCTCCTCTGTCCGAGGCGAAGACCTGGAACACGCCGTGGGACGGGACGCGGCCGCGCGATCCGTTCGTCGACGCGCGAGGGCGCGTGTGGTTCGTGGGCCAGGTCGGCAACTACGTCGCGAGCCTCGAGCCCCGCAACGGCGAGTTCAAACGCTACGAGATCGACCCGGGCACCAACCCGCACAACCTCGTGGTGGACGCCAAGGGGATGGTCTGGTTCACCGGCAACGCGAACGGCCGCATCGTGCGGATGGATCCGGCCACCGGAAAGCTCGCCACGTTCATGATGCCCGATGCATCGGTGCGCGATCCGCACACCATGACCTTCGACAAGCATGGCGACGCGTGGTTCACCGCCCAGGGCGCGGGGGTGGTGGGCAAGCTCACGCCGGCGGATGGCAAGATTCGGCTGTGGCGGATGGCGAGCGGATCCCGTCCGTATGGGATATGGGTCGACTCCCACGACCAGCCGTGGTTCGACCTGTTCGGCACCAACCAGATCGGGACGATCGATCCGAAGAGCGGAGAGTTCAAGGCGTACACGCTGCCGAACGAGCGCACCCGCCCGCGGCGCATCGCCATCACTCCCGACGACGTGATCTGGTACGGCGACTATACGCGGGGCTTCCTCGGCCGGCTCGAGCCGCGAACCGGCGCGGTGAAGGAGTACGCCTTGCCCTCCGGACTCGGCTCGCTGCCGTACGCCATGACGGTGGACGACCGCGGCCGCATCTGGCTTGCCGAAACGGGCATCCAGCCCAACCGGCTCGTGGCGTTCGATCCGGCCAGGCAGGCGTTCACGGAGTCCATTCCCATCGCCGCCGACCGCGCCAATACGATTCGCCACATGGTGTTCGACAAGAACACGCGCCAGATCTGGTTCGGCGGCGACGCGAACATGATCGGACGCGTGAAGGTGGCGCCGGAGCCGGTGGTGCCCTGAGGCTACGGGCGGATCTCCACCGGCGTTCCGACGTCGACCGCCTCGAAGATCTCCTCGATCTCCTCATCCGTCAGGGCGACACAGCCGTTCGTCCAGTCGGTCGCGCGGTGCTTGGCGCCGATGCTTCGCTTCCCGTTGGGCAGGCCATGGATCATGATGTCCCCACCAGGCTCGATGCCCCGGGCCAGCGCACGGACGGCGTGCGCCGAATCCGGATAGCTGATGTGCAGCGCCAGGTAGAACTGGCTCGCCGGATTGCGGTAGTCGACCCAGAAGCGACCCTCGGGCGTGCGCCGGTCGCCGATGGAGATCTTGTCGCCGATCGGCTTGCCGAGCGCGACCTGATACTGCCGCACGCGCCGGCCGGCGTAGAAGAGCGACATGCGGTGCGCCTTCTTCTCCACCACGATGCTGTCCACCAGCGGCCGTCCGCGCGCGGTAGGAGGCAGCACCTGCACGCTGCCGCCACGCGCGGGCGGTGGTGCGGACGCGCTGCCGCCCCCGCCGGTGTCGGCGGCGACGGGTGCAGCGTGGAGCAATGCAACGAGCAACAGGAGTGAGGACATCGATTCGAGTGGGATGCAGGGCACGGGCCAGTGGTCGTCCGTGCCGATGAGGAAGAATAATGGCTCTTAGTCCAGTACTCGATACCCCACGACCGTCAAAAATTCCTCGAACTCGCCATCCCCCAGGATGAGCGCGTCGAGCAGCGCGGCTGCCTCCTTGATCCGGCTGCCCTGCTGCGCCTCGGCCTCGAGCCGCACCAGCTCCTCCCCGCGCACGCGCTGGTAGTACTCGCGGGTCATCAGGCCGGCCCCATCGATCGGCGCGCCATGCCGGATCCACTGCCAGAGCTGCGTGCGCGAGATCTCGGCGGTCGCCGCGTCCTCCATGAGGTTGTGAATGGCGACCGCCCCGTTGCCGCGCAGCCACGACTCGAGGTACAGGAGCGCCACCTCCACATTCAGACGTACTCCGGCGTCCGTGATGAGGCCCCCCGGCACGGTGGCATCGATGAGCTGATCGGCCGTCACGCGGATCTCGTCGCGCAGCACGTCCTTCTGATGCGGGCGACGCCCAAGCACCTGGTCGAAGACCTCGCGTGCCACCGGCACGAGATCGGGATGCGCCACCCACGTGCCGTCGAAGCCCATGCCGCTCTCGCGCTCCTTGTCCTCACGCACGCGCTGGAGGGCGCGCTCGTTCACCGCCGCGTCCCTGCGACTCGGAATGAACGCCGCCATCCCGCCGATCGCGTGCGCGCCGCGGCGGTGGCAGACCTGCACGAGACGCTCGGTGTACGCGCGCATGAACGGCACCGTCATCGTGAGCTGCGCCCGGTCGGGCAGCACCTTGTCGGGGCGCGAGCGGAAGGTCTTGATGAAGCTGAAGAGATAGTCCCACCGTCCCGCATTGAGTCCCGCCGCGTGCTCACGCAGCTCGTATAGGATCTCTTCCATGTCGAACGCCGCGGGAAGGGTCTCGATCAGCACCGTCGCGCGGATCGTTCCACGCGGGATCCCCACGGCATCCTGGCCGGCGACGAAGACGTCGTTCCACAACCGCGCTTCGCGATGGCTCTCCAGCTTGGGCAGGTAGAAGTACGGCCCCGAGCCACGACGGAGCAGCTCGCGCGCGTTGTGGTGGAGATAGAGAGCGAAATCCACCAGGCTCGCCGACGCCGCTTCACCGTCGATCTGCACGTGACGCTCCTCGAGATGCCATCCGCGCGGGCGCACCACGAGCGTGGCCGTCTGTTCGTTCAGCCGGTATGCCTTGTCGCCGACGTCGAGGGCGAGGGTCCGCCGCACGGCCTCCATGAGGTTGCGCTGCCCTGCAACGATGTTCGCCCAGGTGGGCGAGCATGCGTCCTCGAGGTCGGCCATGAACACGCTGGCACCGGAGTTCAATGCGTTGATCATCATCTTGCGATCGACTGGGCCGGTGATCTCCACACGCCGATCGGAAAGATCGACCGGCGACGGCGCCACCTGCCACGCGCCGGCGCGGATGTCGGCCGTCTCCGGAGGGAAATCGAGTGGTGCGCCGGCTGGGTGTGTCGCCAGAAGCCGTCGGCGCGCCACGCGCGAGGCGAGCAGCTCCCGACGACGCGCATCGAACGCGCGATGCAGGCGGGCCACGAGCTGCAGCGCTTCCGGCGTGAAGACGTCCGCGGCCTCGCCGCCTGTTGAATCCAGAAGGGTCACATCCGAATCGATCGACGACAGTGGCATGCCGGTTTGGATAAATGAGAGGTGAGGCTAGCGGCGAGTGGGGGTCCGCATCCTATATTAGCGCCCTGCCGCAACCGCTTCGCTGTCCCGCCACTACACCGCCCTGCCGCGTCCGCGCTGGCACTTGATCGTCCGGCCCTTCCCGGACGCCCCACAGGAGGATGGAGATGACGCTTCACCGTGCCACACGGTTCCTGCTCGCGCTCGCTCTGCTCGGGCTTCCGGCCGCGGCCGGGGCCCAGGCGTTCGCGCTGAACGAGATCGGCTCCTGCGCGCTGGCCCGCGGGTTCGCCACCACGTCCGCGCCGTGTGACGATGCCTCCAGCATCTACTGGAATCCGGGCAAGATGCCCAGCGCCCGCGGATGGTCCGCGTACGGCGGCGCCGCGATCATCTCGCTCAAGGGCACCTTCACGCAGGACACCACCTTTCGCGAGTTCGAGAGCGACGTCCCCACGGCGGTCGTCCCGCACTTCTTCGTCACCTATCGGACCGCGGGGAAGGCCGCCTACGGCTTCGGCGTGTACGTCCCCTACGGTCTGACCTCGCAGTGGACGGACAGTTTCCCCGGACGCTTCGCGGCCAAGAAGGCGTCACTCCAGAGCATCTATTTCCAGCCGAACATCACCTATCAGATCACCGACAACTGGTCGGTGGGCGGCGGGCCGGTCATCGGTCATTCGAGCGTGGAGCTGGTCCAGGCGATCGACCTCTCGTCGCAGATCGCCTCGGCGGGTCCGCCGGTGATCACCTTCGGGCAGCTCGGCATCGCGAAGCGCACGGAGTTCGCGCGTGCCACGCTCAAAGGCTCGGCGAATGCGTTCGGCGTTGCCCTCGGCGTGCATGGAAAGCTCACGCCGAATTGGACGATGGGCGCGCGCTTCCTCTCACAGCTCTCGTTCGACTACGACGACGCGGACGCCACGTTTACCCAGACGCCCACTGGCCTGATCCTCGCCGCCGGAAACCCGATCGTTCCCAATGGCGCGTCGGCTCCCGTGGACGCGGTCGTCGCCACGAGCTTCACCACCGGCCCGCTCGTCGCGCAGAAGGTGAAGACGCAGATCCGCCACCCGGCGCAGGTCCAGGTCGGCTTTGGTTACACGGGCATCGAGAACACGACGATCTCGCTGGACTACTCGTACGTCGGCTTCAAGTCGTTCAACCAGCTCCCGGTGAACTTCCAGGGACCGGCGCCGTCCAGAGTACTCCAGGAGGACTACAACAACACCTCCGGCATTCGCATCGGGGCGGAGCGCCGCCTGACCAACGGTGCGGCCCTGCGCGCCGGCTGGACCGCGACGGCCGCGGCGGCTCCTGACGAGACGGTCACCCCGCTGCTCCCCGAGCAGGATCGCTCGCTGGCGATGCTCGGCGCCGGTCTTCCGCTTGGCAGGAGCTTCGTGGTCGACGCCAGCTACGCACACATCTTCACTCCAGGCCGCCGCGGCCGCCTGGACGAGCGGGCGACGGGCAGCTCCGCCGCCGCCGCCATCGCACTGAACAATGGTGCCTACACGCTGAACGCGAACATCTTCTCGCTCAGCCTCAAGGCCTCCTTCTAATCCCACGCCCGGAGACATCAGGATGTTTCGACTGACCAATCTCACCCGCGTGGCGGCCATCGGCGCCGTCGTCGCACTCGCGGCCTGCGAGAGCAAGAAGGACGTGCTCGGACCGCACCCGCTCCCCACGGGTGACATCTTCCAGAGCTACGTCGCGATTGGAAACAGCATCACCGCGGGATTCCAGAGCAACGGCATCCTCGACTCGACCCAGCGGCAGAGCTTCGCCCGGCTGCTCGCCGGACAGATGGGCACGCAGTACCACTACGCGTCGATCGCGGGCCGAGGCTGCCCGCCGCCGATCGCCAACGGGTTGACCGGTGCGCTCCTCGGCACGGGCTCCACGAGCACTACCTGCGATCTGCGCGCCGGCAGCTCGGTGACCGACATCCTGAACAATGTCGCCGTGCCGGGCGCGATCTCGCTCGACCCGACGGCGTCGACCTCGCCGGCCTCGAACGTCCTCACCACGCTGATCCTTGGCGGCAAAACCCAGGTCCAGCGAGCTCTCGACGCGAAGCCGACCTTCACGACGATCTGGATCGGCAACAACGACGTCCTGCGGGCCGCCACCACCGGCTACATCGTGCCGACCTCCGTCCCGACGCTCGCGATCACCTCGCCGGGCATCGTCAGCACGCAGGCGCAGTTCCAGGCCAACTATGACGCAATGATGAAGCAGCTCCTGGACGGCGCCCCATCGCTCAAGGGAGTGTTGATCGGCGTGGTCCAGGTATCGGGGGTTCCGCTGCTGAGCTCCGGGGCCCTCATCGCGAGCAACGCCACCATTCAGGCGGGCATCTCGCAGGCGGCGGGGAAGCCGGTAACGGTCAACCCGAACTGCGTGGGCTCCACGGCGCTCGTCAACGTCCCGCAGCTCCTCGGCGTCATTCGGGCCAATGCCCATCCGGCGACCATCGCCTGCGCGAAGGGATCGGATCCCACCGACCCACGCGTGGGCGATGCCTACGTGCTCGACGCGGGGGAGCTCACCACACTTCAGCAGACGGTGGCCGGGTATAACAGCTACATCCAGAGCAAGGCGACGGCGTCCGGCTTCGCCTACTACGACCCGAACGTGCTGCTCGCGGCCCAGAGGGCGAGCGGGGCGATTCCCGCCTTCCCGAATTTCGGGAGTCCCACGGCCACGTATGGCACGCTGATCTCGCTGGATGGCGTGCATCCCGCAGCGGCGGCGCACAAGCTGATCGCCAACGCGCTCATCGACGCGATCAACGCAAAATACGGCACCACGCTCGCGCCCGTGCCCTGATCCTACGGCAGGGTTCCGGACGGAGAGAGGGGCGGCGATCACAGGTCGCCGCCCCTCTGTCGTTCGCGCCACACGCATCGACGACGCACGTGTACAGCACCGTCAAAGAAATGTGACGCGCAGCGAAGCGTTTGATGTGCAGTGGCTTGCGTTGCGTGTGATGAAGTCGTTCATCATAGGCTGTCCACAACGCGCGGATCGGGTGCTGCGAGCGACTGAGCTAGCGGTACGGCCCCGATCCTGGACGCGATCCGCCCGATGGCTTGCGTGCGCCGCCGCCCGGACCACCGCGCCGAGGGCCAGGCGATCGGCCGCTGCCCTGCCCCTGAGCACCGGCGCCATGTGCCGCCCGCCGTTCGGCCTTCTCCTTCGCCCGCTTCCGCTCTTCCGCCTTGCGCGCCCTGATCTCGGCGATGCGCTCGGCAATCGGGACCTCGAAGCGCTGCTGCGGTTTGCTGGCGTAATCGAAGCCCTGCACCACCACCCTCGGCAGGCGCTTGCCGATCGCCCGCTCGATCTGCTGCAGGTCGCCTTCCTCTTCCGGGGACACGAAGGTGAAGGCGTCACCCGTCGCGTCGGCTCGCGCCGTACGCCCGACGCGATGGATGTAGTCCTCGGGCAGATGTGGGACGTCGAAGTTCACCACGTGCTCCAGCTGCTCGACGTCGATTCCGCGCGC
>JBJMNM010000316.1:0-7066 GCA_045804305.1 Gemmatimonadaceae bacterium
ACACACTTACTACACCACCAACTACCGATATTCTCTCATCCATGCGCGGGACGTCGCGGCCGATTCGCAATTGCCGAGAGAGCTGCGGTTGATCATCGATCAGCTGCAGGCGATCGGGGCAAAGTAGCGGGGCGCGGCGTAGGCTTCTGCGTGGGAGCGATAAGCTTTAAGCCCGGAAGCCAGTGCAGAAGACGCCGTCGGCTGTAAGCTCTGGAGCAATAAGCTTCTCGCTGATCTCTGTACCGAATGGCATCGCGATACTTGGGCTGCCACGTAACGAAAGGCGTCATCGCGGTATGGCTCCGCCGTTCGTCACCAACGCGGCCAAGTTTCGCGATCTCGTTCGCACCCGTGATCAGCGAGAAGCCTGTCGCTTCAACGCTTACAGCCTACGGCGTCCCCTGCCCTGGCTGACGGGCTGATCGCTTACGGCTCGAGCTTGCCAGCATGCCGCAGTGCCTCGAGCAGCCCGGCGAACGCCCTTCCGCGATGACTGACTCCCTGCTTCGCCGCCACCGTTGCGTCGCCGAGCGTCACACCGAGCTCCGTCGCGAGAAAGTGCGGATCGTAGCCGAAGCCGTAGTGACCAGATGCGCGATCGATGATCGTGCCCGTCACCTCGCCGCGCGCGACGACCGTATCGTTGCCGGCGCACCACGCGGCGACACACACGAAGCGCGCCCGTCGGTCCGCCTCGCCACGCAGCCGCTCGAGCAGCAGCGCGTTGTTGGCGGCATCCAGGGCGGCGCCCTCGAGATCGGTGCGGCCGCTCCATCGCTTGCTGCGCACCCCCGGTTCGCCACCCAGCGCCAACACCTCGAGTCCCGAGTCGTCCGCCACGACGATCCGCCCCTCCGCGCGCGCCGCGAAGTAGCGAGCCTTGGCCACCGCGTTCTCCTCGAACGTCGCGTGCGACTCGATGAGCTCCTCCTCCGGCGACTCAGCGATACCCGCCTCGGTCAGGTCGATCACATCGATCCCCGCGTCCGCGAACAGCGCGCGAAGCTCGCGTAGCTTGCCGCCGTTACGCGTCGCCAGCACCCACGGTGCACGCCCTGCCATGATCAGGCCGAGAGGCCCAGCGCTGCCCGCTGAAGCGCGTCGAGCCGCGTGAGCCCCGACGTCGCCAGATCGAGCAGACGATCCAGCTCCTGGCGGTCGAAGGTCGCGTTCTCTCCCGTGCCCTGTACCTCCACGAACCGACCCTCACTGCTCATCACGACGTTCATGTCCACGTCGGCCACCACGTCCTCGATGTATTCGAGATCGAGTCGCGGCTCGCCGCGAATGACGCCCACGCTCACGCCCGCCACACGGCGCTTCACCGGCGTGCGCTTGATCTTGCCGCGTTCCACCATCCAGCCGAAGGCGTCGTGGACCGCCACCGACGCACCGGTGATGGCCGCCGTGCGCGTGCCGCCATCCGCCTGCAGCACGTCGCAGTCGATCTTCAGCGTGAACTCGCCCCAGACAAAGTCGTCGAGCATCGCGCGAATGCTGCGCCCGATCAGGCGCTGGATCTCCTGCGTGCGGCCACCAACCTGACCGCGCTCGCGCGCGGTGCGCGTCTTGGTCGCGCGCGGCAGCATCGCGTACTCCGCCGTGAGCCATCCTTCGCCGCGACCTCGACGCCACCCGGGCACGCCATCCTCTACCGAGGCGGTGCAGAGCACGCGTGTGGCGCCGAAGGACACGAGGCACGACCCTTCGGCATACGGCGCCACGTGGCGCTCGAGCGTGACGGGTCGCAGCGCGTCGGCCGTTCGGCCAACACGTACCGGAGGATCAGCCTGCTGATTGGCCACGAAGCGTGCGGATGATGTTGGTGGTGGACTGGCCGGGCGTGAGCGGGATGACGCGGACGTCGCCGCCCCAGGCGCGCACGTCGGCTGCGCCTACAATGGTGCTCTCGGTGTAGTCGCCCCCTTTGACGAGCACGTCGGGGCGCAACGTCCGAATGAGCTCGAGCGGCGTGTCCTGCTCGAACACGACGACGCAATCTACCATCTCGAGCGCCGCCAGGACGTACGCACGCTCGGCTTCAGTGCGCACGGGGCGCTCGGGCCCCTTCAGCCGTCGCACCGAGGCGTCGCTGTTGACGCCGACGACGAGTCGGTCGCCGGCGCGGCGCGCGCCGAGGAGCACGTCCACGTGGCCGGGATGAAGCAGATCGAACACACCGTTGGTGAACACTACGCGGCCCGACTGCTGCTCGCGCCAGCGGCGCGCCGAGTCCCAGTCACGCACCTTCGCGGCGGGGTCGCGCGCCGCGAGCGGCTCGGTCAAAAGATGCCTTCGGCGTGCGGGTTGAAGTGCACCTCGCGGACCATCAGCGGCAGCTCGATGTGCTCGTAGTACTCGGACTCGAGCGCGATGTGTCGCCCGTCGCGCTGGAGGGTCACGACGCCGGCGGCTTCCGGCAGGCCAAGGGAATCGGCCTGCTGCTGGAGCCGGCGGATGATGGCATTGTCGTTGTTGTGCGCGGCGAACCGGACTTCCTGCCGCATGGCATCCTGGTACTGATAGAACCGGAAATACACCTCGCCGATGTTGACGCCGAAGTAGACGATCGCCGCGACGATGAGAAGCGGGATCAGGCATCCCAGCGTGCTGCGCCCTGGACGCGATCTCACCATTGGGACTGGGCTCCCTCGACCATGTCGTTGACGATGCGCTTGATGGCATCCTGCCGCCCCGACTTTTCGCCACCCTCCGGGTAATCGCCCTCGGCGCGCAGGCCCTTCCGCTCGAAGATGGCCTTGCCGGTGGTCTGATCGATGATCTGCACGTCCAGCGTGATCTGGAGCTTGCGGCGCTGCGCGGTTGGTGTGGTCTGATTCGCCTGATAGCCGACTGGCACGTCGACGTCATAGATCCGGATGATGCCGCGCACGACCGCGTCCGCCGTCTTCTCAGGGGCATCGCGCACGCCCAAGCGCGGCTGCAGCTCGCGCCGCATCTGCTCGTAGAGCTCGCGCGACAGCTCCGGCGTCGGCGTTTCGTTGTCGAACGGCAGGATCGCCATCGTGCGGATGTGCTGCGGCAACCCTCCACCCGCGAAGCCGTAGCGCGTGAGGCACGCCGACGTCAGCAGCAGAAGAGGGAGCAGCAGTCTACAGACGCCAGATCGCGGGATCGAACGGAGGGACGGCATCGGAGCGTTGGATGACGAGCGAGAGGGTGCGACGAGCCGCTTCGTTGCGATACTGCACTGCCTGGTCGGACGCGCGTTCGACCCATTCCTGAAGGCGGCCCCCCTCTACACGTTCCAGACGCGTGAGGGTGTCTCCGCGGAACGTGGCCCGCCACTGGACGGGTGCCCCAATGTCGGCCCGCAGCACCCCCGCGTCAACGCGCACCGCCGTGTCCCGCTCCGCCGGCACGTCAAAGCGGCCGAGGGAGGCCCACAGCAGGGGGCGCGGCGGGATCAGGCGGCGCGCCATGTCCGGCCCGGGCACCTGGAGGGAATCGCCGATGAGCACCGCGGCGCCGCTGCCCATGCCGCCGCCAAGAAAGAAATCCAGTCGGACGCTGTCGGGCGAAGCGATCCTCGCCACCCCGTCACCGCGCGCCGTCACGTCGCCATCGCGCAACTCCCACTTGAACACGATCTTGCGATTGCCGTACGGCAACGACCCCTTTGGCAGCTGCTGCACCGGCACGGGGACACCGGGCAATGCCGCGATTCGTGGCGGCGCGCAGGCCGCGAACAAACCCAGCGCAACGAGGCCGGTGCGCGCGAGACGGTCAGCGAATGACGATCTGAACAATGCGATCTCCCTGCACGATGCGGTCGAGAGCCTCGCTGCCGCTCAGCAGCTGGCCGAAGACAGTGTATCCGCCATCGAGGTGCGGCTGCGGCGAGTGCGTCACGAAGAACTGGCTCCCGCCCGTGTTCGGACCGGACAGCGCCATGCCTAGCGTCCCTCGAAGATAGCGGCGGCGATTGAGCTCGTCGCGGATGCTGTATCCAGGTCCACCATTGCCGTCGCCACGGGGATCCCCGCCCTGCACCACGAAGTTCGGCACGACCCGGTGAAAGCGCTGTCCGTCGAAGTATCCGCGGCGAGCCAGGGACGCGAAGTTGTAGACGGTGAGGGGCGCATCCGAGGCGAACAGCGTGAGCTCGATCACCCCTCGCACGGTCTGAATTCGCGCGACGGGGGCGGGGTTCCGCAGCGCTTCGCGCACTCTCGCCTCGTACCACTCGAAGTCACGAGGGGTTCCGGCGCTGTCGCGCCATGCGGCGAACCGCGGGATGCGTGCGGCGGCGATGCGCTCGAGCGGGTCGCCCGGGCGCGCGAGTGCGCCGAGCCGGCGACGGGCATCATCCGGAAGGTTGTCTCCCGCGCGTGCGAGCGCCGAGTCGGCGAGCTGCCAGAAGGCGAGACGGGCATCGGCGTCCTGGTCGCGGCGCGAGAGCTCGTAGGAGTCCAGCGCAGCGACGAGATCAGCGCTAGAAGCACCGGACGCCAAGCCGCCGAGGGCGGTGGCACGAACCACGAAATCGGGATCGGACAGCAGTCCGCGCAGGGCATCGCGGGCGCGCACCCTCACTGCGCTGCTGTCGGCAAGAGTCGCGAGCGACGCAGCGGCGTCGGCGCGAACACGCCCATCGGGATCGTGCAGCCATTTTTCCGACCGCTCGATCGCCGCGGACGCGCGGCCACGACCCTCGAGTGAGGCGATGGCGGCGCGCCGCTGCCAATCCGGATTGTCACGCCACCCCAGGCGCTCCACGAGCGACACGCCGCGCCGCGCAGCGGCATCGGCAACGGCCCGCTGCATGACCAGCGACGTGTCGGCGTCAAGCGCGGCCGACCAGAACGCGGAGGAGGTATCGTTGAGCTGATCGAGCAACTGTGCGGCGGTGAGGCGCACTCCCGCGTTGGAGTCGTGGAGCGCGGCCGCGACTGGCGCACGCGCATCGACGCCGTAGCTGGCGAGCGAGCGGACGGCATTGATGCGAACGCGCGCACTGGCGTCTCGCACGAGATCGACGAGGACGTTCCGGGCGGTGGCGCCCAGCGAGTCACCGGCGACGGCTCGCCCGATACCGCGCGCGACCTGTTCACGCACGGCATCAGCGGTCGATCGGCTCGCGGCGAGCAGCGTGCGGACCCCGGCCGCGCTGCGTCCGCGAGCCAATGCATACGCGGCGCGCCAGGCGACACCGGTATCGGCACTCGCGACCCACGGTGCAACTACATCGGCGGGGACGGGGCGCAGCCGAGCCGCAGCCAGCAGCAACGCGGCCCGGACAGCAGGGCTCAACGCCGGCTCGCGAAGTGCGCCCACGATAGCGGCGCGGCCGTGGTCGCCCAGCTCGCCGACGAGCCAGGCTCCTTCCACCGCGGCTGCGTCGGCGCCATGCAGCGCTCGTACACCCACCTCGAGCGCGGTAGTGTCCTTCAGCAAGCCGAGGGAGAACAGGGCGGCAGCGGCGACAGTGGTATCGGCATCGGACGCGGCTCGTCGCAACGCGGGGAGATGCGCGCGCGCACCGACGCGGCCGATCGTCAGCGCCGCCGCGGCGCGAGCCCCGGGGCCGGTCCCCCCGAGCAGTGAATCCACGAACGCCGGCTCGTCGCGACGCGTGTCCTCGATGCGGAGGAGGCGTGCTCGCCAAGCGACGTCGCGCGGCGGGATGGACGACTGGACCGTGCCGCCGGCGCATGCTCCGGCGAGGGCCAGCGCGGGGAGGCTACAACATTGCTTCCAGCGCGGCGCGGAATTGCGTCGGAAGCGCGGTGAGTCGTCCATCGGGCGCAATGGACACGAGGGCGGTGTGCGCTGTCGCGAGCCGGGTGCCGGACTCGGCATGAGTGATCACGTAGTCGAAGGTGACGGCGCGCGAGCGGACGCCGGTGAGCGTCGTCTCGATGCGCACGAGGTCATCGAACCGGGCCGGCGCCAGATACCGCACCCGAGCCTCGGATACGGCGAGCCCGGTACCTTCGGCCTCGAGCGCCGCGTAGCCGCGCCCGAGTGCGCGCATGAACTCGACCCGCCCAACCTCGCACCAGATGAGATAGTTGGCGTAGTACACGACGCCCATGCGGTCCGTTTCGGCGTAGCGGACTCGCAGCTCCGTGGAGTGAGAGTGGGGCATCAGCGCAGGCGATGTAGAGGGGCATTCATCGCGCGCGAAGTTGACCAACCACACCGCGTTTGTAAAGGCTGCGCAGGCCGTGTAGAATGCTTGCGTGCCCGTGTCCCCCTGCTACGTGATCTCGGACGTCCATCTCGGCCACGCCTCGGACGAGGTGGAGCGCTCGCTCGTGTCATTTCTGCGAGCGCTGCCTGAACGGTCGCCGGGTGGCTCGCTCGTGATCAATGGCGATCTCTTCGAGTTCTGGTTCGAATGGCGGACCGTGGTCCCACGCAGCGGGGTGCGCGCGCTCGCGGCGCTCATGGACCTGCGCGACGCGAAGTTTCCCGTGACGATGATCGCCGGCAACCACGATTGCTGGGGGGGCGACGTGCTCCGCGAGGCGGGGGTCGACTTTCAGACGGGACCGTGGGAGGGGAATCTGGGAGGGTGGCGCGCACGCGTGGAGCACGGCGACGGGCTGCGCGAGAAGGAGGATCGCGGCTACCGGGCGCTGCGTCGCGTGCTGCGGAATCCACTCGCGATCCGCGCCTTTCGCGCGCTGCACCCGGATTGGGCGACGCGGCTCGCCATGGGAAGCTCGCAGACGAGCCGCAACTATCAACCGCGCGACGAGGGTCGCGGACTGCGGGCGGTCGCGGCGGCCGCGCTCGCGGCCGAGCCGTCGCTCGAGCTGTTGATCTACGGACACTCACACGTCGCCGCGCTCGAGCGCATGCCGAGCGGCAACGTGTACGCGAATGCGGGGAGCTGGCTAGATGCGCCGACCTATCTGCTCGCGACGCCAGAGCGCATTGCTCTGCGCGAGTGGGGCGGGCGCGGGTCAGCCGAAGGTCTTGATCTCCACGTGCTCGATCGTGTCGCCTAAAAAGCGTTGACCTAGCGTGAGGAACTGCTGCTGGTCGTCGGAGGCGACGAACCGATAGCTGCCATCGCCGCTCTCTGCGGCGAGCG
>JBJMNM010000317.1:0-5394 GCA_045804305.1 Gemmatimonadaceae bacterium
AGACGGGCTGATCTCCGTGGTGTCGAACGCCGTGCCGCGTCTCATGACGGAGCTGGTGCGGGAGGGACGCGCCGGCAACCTGGAGGCGGCCCGCGCGCTGCACCTGCGGCTGCTGCCCTGGATGCGGGCCGCGTTCGTGGAGTCGAATCCGCTGCCGGTGAAGGCCGCGCTCGCGATGATGGGCAGGATGGAGAACGTGCTGCGGCTACCGCTCGTGCCCATGGCCGAGGCGAAGAGCGCCGTGGTACGCTCGGCGCTCGAGCGCGCGGGAGCGCTCTGATGGCGGCACGCAAGCCTGCGGTCGATCAGCACTTCGCGGCCAAGGTACTGGCATATTCGGAGACGCCCGCTGGTCAGGCGCTCCTTCCGGATGCGCAGCAGGTCGTGGAGACGCTGCTCGACGCGCTCGAGGCGGGCGCGGTGCGCGCCGCCGAGCGCGACGCGCACGGCAACTGGAGCGCCGTGCCGTGGGTGAAGCGCGGCATCCTGCTCGGCTTTCGGGTGGGGAAGATCGTGGAGATGTCGATCGGCGGGCATCACGGCGAGCCGCGCTTCGCGTTCTTCGACAAGCATGTCTACACGCCGAGGGGACTGACCCTCGGCGACGGCGTGCGCATCGTACCCGGTGGATCCGCGGTGCGGCGCGGTGCCTACCTGGCGCCTGGCGTGGTGTGCATGCCGCCGATGTACGTGAACGTGGGCGCGTGGATCGGGGCGAGCACGATGGTCGACTCGCATGCGCTCGTGGGCTCGTGCGCGCAGATCGGCGAGCGCGTGCACCTGAGCGCGGCGGCGCAGATCGGCGGCGTGCTGGAGCCGGTGAATGCGGCGCCCGTGGTGATCGAGGATGACGTGCTGGTCGGAGGCAATTGCGGCGTGTACGAAGGGACGATCGTGCGGGCGAAGGCGGTGCTCGCGGCAGGCGTGGTGCTCACGCGGGGCACGCCGGTGTACGACCTCGTCAACGAGCGCGTGTATCGCGGCGACGCAGAGCATCCGCTCGAGATCCCGAGCGGCGCCGTGGTCGTTCCTGGTGCACGACGCGTGGCGACTGGATGGGGTGCGGAGCAGGGCCTGTCGCTGCAGACGCCCGTGATCGTGAAATACCGTGACGAGCGCACCGACCTCGCCACGGCGTTGGAAGGCTGGCTGCGATGAGCAGCCAGCGTCACATGGCCGGCTGGCTGCGATGAGCAGCAGCCAGCCTCACGTGGCCGGGTGGCTCCGCTGACCGGCGCCGGACTCCGCGTCGCCGGCGAGCTGTCCGTGCCGGGCGACAAGTCGATCTCGCACCGCTCGCTGATCTGCAGCGCGCTCGCGCCCGGTCTCTCGCGTGTGCGCGGCATCCTCGCCTCCGCCGACGTGCAATCCACCGCGGGGGTGCTTCGCGCGCTCGGCGTCCCGGTGCCGGCGCTCGATGCATCGATGGAGATCGGTGGCGTGGGACCGCGCGCGCTTCGTACGCCCACGTCGGACCTCGACTGCGGCAACAGCGGCACCACCACTCGGCTCATGGCAGGCGTCGTGGCCGGTGCGGGCCTCACGGCGCGCTTCACCGGCGACGCCAGCCTCAGTCGTCGCCCCATGAGGCGGGTCAAGACGCCGCTCGAGGCGATGGGCGCGACGGTGGAGCTTCCCGCGCACGGCGGACTGCCGATGGTGGTGCACGGCGGAACGCTCACCGACATCGAGTGGAACAGCGACACCTCGAGCGCGCAGGTGAAGAGCTGCGTGCTGCTGGCGGCTCTGGCGGCCGGTGTCGAAGCCACGGTCCGCGAGCCATCGCGGTCGCGGGACCATACGGAACGGATGCTCGCCGCGATGGGCGCCGAGGTGTGGACGAACGACAATGCGGTGCTGCTGTTCGGGTCGCAGACTCTCGCGCCGCTCGACATCACCGTGCCCGGTGATCCGTCGTCGGCGTCGTTCTTCGCCGCGCTGGCCGCGCTCGCGCCGCGCGGGGAGATCCTCCTGCGCCACGTGGGCGTGAACGAGACGCGCACGGGTTTCTTTGCCGCGCTGAAGGAGATGGGCGCACGGATCGAGCTCGAGAATGCGCTACGCGAGAGTGGCGAGCACGTGGCCGATATCGTCGTGCAGGCCGGCGAGACGCTCCATGCCGTGGCCGTGGACTCCGAGGCGATCCCGACGCTCATCGACGAGCTGCCGCTGCTCGCGTGCGTTGCCGCGTACGCGGAAGGCGAGACGCGCGTCACCGGCGCGGCCGAGCTTCGCGTGAAGGAGAGCGATCGGATCAGCGCGGTCGTCGACAACCTCCGTGCGCTCGGGGCGGACGCGGACGAGCTCGCGGACGGCTTCGTCGTGCGCGGAACGCGGCCGCGACTGCGCGGCACCGTGACGACGCACGGCGATCATCGCCTGGCCATGGCGTTCGGTGTGCTCGCCGCCCTCCCCGGCAACGAGATCGCGATCGACGACCGCGACTGCGTGGCGGTGTCCTATCCCTCCTTCTGGGACGACCTGGCCCGGGTGACGGCGTGACGCTCTCGGCCATTCGAATGGTCATTGCGATCGACGGTCCGGCGGCGTCGGGGAAGTCATCCACCGCGCAGTGGGTCGCCGAGGAGCTCGGGTATCTCCACGTGGATTCCGGCTCGCTGTACCGCGCGCTCACGGCGGCGCTGCTCCGGCATGGCGCCCCGCCGGAGCGGTGGAGCGCCAGTGTGATGATCGGCCAGGCGGCGCGGGTGACGCTGCGGCCGGAGCAGACCTCCTTCTCCGCCCTCATCGACGGCGTGCAGGCCGAGGAGGAGCTGCGTGGGGGGTTGGTCACCGAGCACGTGTCGCAGGTCGCGCGGGTGCCCGAGGTGCGGCGCTGGGTCAACGAGCAGGTGCGGCACGCGGCCGAGCTTCGCGACGTCGTGGTCGACGGTCGCGACATGGGGACCGCCGTCTTCCCGGACGCTCCGCTCAAGATCTTTCTCGTCGCCGACCCGTGGGAGCGGGCTCGGCGGCGCCTGACGCAACGGCTTGGCCGGCGCCCCAGCGACGAGGAGATCGCGGGGGAGACGGACGTGATCGTGCAGCGGGATGCCAAGGACGCCACGCAGACCGTGCAGGCGAAGGACGCCGTGCTCCTCGATACGACGTATCTGACCCAGGCCGAGCAGGTCGAGCGCATCGTCGCGCTTGCCCGAGCCGTAAGTCACCGTCCGCCCGTCACTTAAGGTTGACGTCCGGACGGAAGCCCAGTAGATTCCCAGGTTCGCTTCCGAGCGCGCCTTTGTCGTGCGCGCTCCTCCCCATTGACTCGCCGCGGCGAGCGAAAATATCCGCGATCTAGGAGATTCTTTTCCCCGTATGACTGAGCTCGAAACTCCCACCGGCACGGCAACGCTGACCGCTCGCGAAAAGCGCGACGCACAGCGCGCAGTTCTCCGCCCGCTTGCCAACCTGCGCCCCGAGCTCGTCGACGACGAGGGTTACTCGTCGGACGAGCTTGAAGCGATGATGGAGATGTACAACGGCACCATGGCGTCGATCGACGAGGGCGAGATCGTCAAGGCTCGCGTCCTCGAGATTCGCGACAACATGGTCGTGCTCGACATCGGCTTCAAGTCGGAAGGCAGCGTTCCGCTCGAGGAATTCAAGGACTTCCCCGACCTCAAGATCGGCGACGAAGTCGAGGTCCTGCTCGAGCACCTCGAGGACCAGGAAGGGTCGGTCGTTCTCTCGAAGAAGAAGGCGGACTTCATGCGCGTGTGGGAGCGCATCCGTCTCGCCTACGAGAACGAGCAGCCGGTGGAAGGCACGCTCGTCAAGAAGATCAAGGGTGGCGTCGTCGTCGACCTCATGGGTGTCGACGCGTTCCTTCCGGGCTCGCAGATCGCCCTGCGGCGCGTGCCGAACATCGACGAGCTCCTCGGGCAGAAGTTCGAGTTCAAGATCATCAAGCTCAACAAGCGCCGCCGGAACATTGTGGTGTCGCGTCGAGTCATCCTGGAAAACGAGCGCGCCGGGAAGCGCGAGAAGCTCATGAAGGAGCTGGAGAAGGACCAGATCCGGAAGGGCGTCGTGAAGAACATCACCGACTTCGGGGCGTTCATCGACCTCGGAGGCGTGGACGGCCTGCTGCACATCACCGACATGTCGTGGGGTCGCATCTCCCATCCGTCGGAGATGGTCGCGATCGGCCAGGAGCTCGAGGTCAAGGTCCTGGACATCGACTGGCAGCGCGAGCGCATCTCGCTCGGGCTCAAGCAGCTTCAGAGCTATCCGTGGAAGGACGTCGCCGAGAAGTATCCGGTTGGAACGCGGGTTCAAGGAAAGGTCGTCAGCATCACGAACTACGGCGCCTTTATTGAGCTGGAACCCGGTATTGAAGGGCTCGTTCACATTTCCGAGATGAGCTGGACGCGCAACGTCCGCCATCCGTCGAAGCTCGTGAGCATCGGCGAGACGATCGAGGCGGTGGTGCTCAAGGTCGATCCGAACGAGGAGAAGATCTCGCTGGGCATGAAGCAGACGGAGCAGGATCCGTGGGTCGTGCTGCCCCTCAAGTACCCGGTGGGCACGCGCATCAACGGCAAAGTCCGCAACCTCACGAGCTTTGGCGCCTTTGTCGAAATCGAGCCGGGCATCGACGGTCTGATTCACATCTCCGACATGAGCTGGACGAAGCGCGTGCAGCATCCGTCGGAGGTCGTGAAGAAGGGTGATGCGGTAGACGTGGTGATCCTGAACATCGATAGTGAGAACAAGCGCATCAGCCTCGGCCTGAAGCAGGCGGAGGAGGATCCGTGGCTGCGCATCGGCGAGACCTATCCAGTGGGCACCGAGATGCGGTCCAAGGTGGTGCGCCTGATGGACAAGGGCGTCGTGGTCGACATCGGCAACGACATCGAGGGCTTCGTGCCCATCTCGCAGCTCGGTCAGGGCGCGGCGGTCAACAGCCCCGCCGACGTCGTGTACGAGGGGATGAACCTCGACACGCGGGTGCTGGAGGTCGATCCGATTCATCGGCGTATCGTTCTGAGCGTCGTCAACATCCCCGCCGAGCAGCCGCCGCGGCCGGAGACGCCATCCAAGATCCACACGGAAGATGGTGAGATCATCGGCGACGTTCCGCCGGACCTCGGCATCGACGAGTAAGACGCGGATCCCGCTGAAGAACGAGAGCCCGCTCCGGCGAACCGGAGCGGGCTTCTCTGCGTTTGGCCGCCGCTCGGGCCGGCCCCCTCTTTCACTCGGCAACCGCCGCTCGGGCTGGCCCCTCGAGACCGTCGGCAGGTGCGGATCACAACGGATCTTCGGATCGATTCCGTGCCATGCCAAGCCGCCGAGTGGCAGAGCCGAACAACTTTGGGGGTGCGGGGCGAGTGCTCGGTGGCGAATCGACGGCGTCGCGGTGGCCGAGGTCTGCACGGCGCATGA
>JBJMNM010000318.1:0-5015 GCA_045804305.1 Gemmatimonadaceae bacterium
CGCAGGCGGGACGCGCGGCGAAGGGGAAGCCGGTCGTGAACCTGATCAACGTGTCGCCGGACACCAAGGTGCAAGCCATTCTGCCGGTGCGCGAGTTTCGCGATGATCAGTTCCTTCTCTTCGCCACCAAGCAGGGCACGGTGAAGAAGACGGCGCTGTCGGCATACGCGAACCCGCGCAGCAACGGGATCAAGGCGATCAAGATCGAGCAGGACGACGAGCTGATGGACGTGCAGATCACGAGCGGCACGAACGACATCGTGCTCGCCACGCGGCACGGCCTGTCGATCCGGTTCCACGAGCAGGACGTGCGCGAGATGGGCCGCGACACGACCGGCGTGAAGGGAATCGAGCTCGGCGCGCGCGACCAGGTGATCGGCATGGTGGTCATCAAGCGCGAGGCAACGCTGCTCGTCGTGGCCGAGAAGGGCATCGGCAAATGCTCGCCGATCGACGACTATCGCGTGCAGAAGCGCGGCGGCAAGGGGATCATCACGATCCACCGCACCGACAAGACCGGCGATGCGGTCTCGATCATGGAAGTCCTCCCCGAGGACGAGCTGATGCTCATGACCAAGCAGGGCATCCTCATCCGGATGCCGGTGAAGGGCATCCGGGTGGCCGGCCGCAACACCCAGGGAGTCAAGCTGGTCAATCTCGACGGCAAGGACCTCGTCATGGCGGTGGCGCGCGTCGTTCCGGAGGAGGAGGGCGAGGACGGCGAGGGGGTCGACGACGGCGAGGTCGAGCCGATCGGCGCCGACGACGAGGGCGAGGCCTGATCGCGCGCAGGAGGCCAGCCCGGTTGCGAATGAAACGGCCCGGTGCAGCGATGCACCGGGCCGTTTCCCATATCCGGACTGTCTTTCCGGCTTTCCAGATCGGCACTACCTTAGCGCACCTCTTACACGTAATCGCCCTGTGAGCTGGCCCGCCGATCCGGACCCGCTGGCTGTTTCCGTAGGCCAGACCAGCGGACCCACGCTCGAGATGCCGACCACCACCCCCGAGCTGGTGGAGGCGCTGCGCTACGACCGTCAGGTCCTGGTGCGGGAGGCCATTCTCTGGCAGCGGTGGATTCGCTATCTCGGCTTTCTCGCCCTGGTCGCGATGGCGCTGGTGTTCGGTCGCGAGCGCCTGGCGATGCTCATCCCGATCGGCGGTATCGCCCTCGGCTACGTGCTGTGCGTGGCGCTCACCGCGGCGGTGGTGCGGAAGGCCGATACGGTCCACGAGACGCGGCTTCCCGCCTTTCTCGTCACCGCCGACGTCATCGCACTCGCTGGCCTGATCTGGCTGAGCGGCGGGCCGAGCGACGCGGGGCGCATCCTCGTGCCGGCGCTGCTCGTCGTGCAGCTCGCCGTATTCTACTTTGGCCGGGCGCTCGGCACCTACTCCGCGGTGATCACCGCGCTGGCCTACGTGATGATCGCCCTCGCGGTACCGCAGCACACGCCAGGCGTTCGGCCCGCCGCCGCCCAGGTCGCGTTCACCTTCGGGTTGTTCGCGGTGGTGAGCGGCGTGCTGATCACGGCATACGGCAGCTTCCGGGCGCGCATGAATCGACTGCGCCTGTTCTGCAAGCTGGTCGAAGAAGGGGACCTCACGCCGGCGCTCTCGCTGGGCGTGGAGAAGCGCCCCGACGATCTGACGCTCCTGGCCAAGAGCTTCGACGCGATGCGGACGCGGCTCGCCGAGCAGATCGGCACCGACCCGCTCACGGGGTGCCTCAACCGTCGCGCGCTCGAGACACGCCTGCGCGTGGAATGGCGCCAGGCGAAGCGCCGCGGATCCACCGTCGCCGTGCTGGCGATCGACCTGGACCACTTCAAGGGAATCAACGACACACGCGGCCACCCGTTCGGCGACGTGGTGCTCCAGGAGCTCACGGGCATCATGAAGGCCACCGCCAGAGACACCGACGCGGTCGCGCGGGTGGGAGGCGACGAGTTCGTGATCGTGCTGCCCGACACGGGCTGGCAGGGGGCGCTCACCTTCGCCGAGCGTCTCCGCCGCAAGGTGGACGACTTCTCGTTTGGCGCGGCGACGGGGGCGATCGGTCTCACCATCAGCGTGGGCGTCGCGCTCGCCCGCGGCACCGATCCCATCTCGCCGGAGATGCTGCTCCAGGAGGCGGATCGCTCCCTGTACAAGGCGAAGAGTGGGGGGCGCAATCGCATCTTCGCGTGACGATGCGCCGCATGTTACGCTTCGCTCCATGACCATGCTCGTCACCCTGGACGACCTCATCGCGGCCGCAAAGCGCATTGCGCCGGTCGCGGTTCGCACGCCGCTGCTCCCCTTCGACACCGTCGCCGAACGCCTTGGCGGCGAGATCTGGCTCAAGCCGGAGATGCTCCAGCGCGGCGGGGCATTCAAGTTCCGTGGCGCCTACAACTTCCTCGCGCAGCTCTCGCCGGGCGAGCGCGCACGCGGTGTGATCGCGCCGTCGTCGGGCAATCACGCGCAGGCGGTGGCGCTGGCGGCCAGACTGTTCGGCGTGAAGGCGGTGGTCGTGATGCCCACGACGGTCACCCCCGCCAAGCGAGGCGGCGCCGAACGACTCGGCGCGCGTATCGAGCTGGCCGGCACCACGACGCAGGACCGCATGGATCGCGCGATCGAGCTCGTGGAGAGGGAAGGGCTCACCATGGTCCCGCCCTACGATCACGCGTGGATCATCGCGGGGCAGGGCACGGCCGGTCTCGAGATCGCCGCCGACCTCCCCGAAGTGGAGACGGTCCTGGTGCCGGTCGGCGGCGGCGGGTTGAGCGCGGGCGTCGCAACCGCCATCAAGCTTCGCGCGCCGAACGCTCGCGTCGTGGGCGTGGAGCCGGTGGGCGCGCCCAAGCTCTCCCGGGCGCGCGAAGCGGGGCGGCCCGTGCGCATCCCGTCGACCTCCGGGCTGGCCGATGGCCTGCTCGCGGTGGAGGTGGGCGGCCTCGCCTTCGAGCACCATCAGCGATACGTGGATGATGTGGTGCAGGTGGAGGACTCCGCGCTGCGCGGAGCGATGCGACTGCTGCTCGACCGCATGAAGCTCGTGGCGGAGCCGAGTGGCGCGATCACCGTTGCGGCACTGCTGGAAGGGCTGGTGCGGCCGCGCGGGAAGACGGTCGCGCTGTTGAGCGGGGGCAACATCGAGTGGGGCGGCCTCGTGCCACTCGTCGCGGACGCCTGACACCGATGAATCGCTGCCCGACGTGCGGCACCACGTACACCGACGACGCACGCTTCTGTACGCGCGACGGCTCCAAGCTCGTCGCGATGCCGGCATCGCGCACGGAGACGCCGACGCGCCCGGGAGCGACGCAGGCCGGACGCGCCGACCCCCCACCGCCGGTCACGCATACCAATCTCGTAGGGCAGGTGCTCGACGGGCGCTACCAGATCGAGCGCAAGATCGGCGAAGGCGGCATGTCGTTCGTGTATCTCGCGCGAGACATCTCCAGCAAGGAGAGCTACGCGATCAAGGTGCTGTCAGCCGCGCTCTCGCGCGATGCGAACGCGATGGCGAGGCTCAGGCGCGAGGCCAGCGTGGGAATGCGACTCGCGCATCCGAACATCTGCCACATCATCCGGCTTGGTGAGACGCAGGATGGTCTCGTGTACGTGGTGATGCCGTACGTGAAGGGCGAAGTGCTTTCGGATCGCAACAACCGGATGGGCGTGATCCCGCTCGCCGAGGCGGTGCGCTTCGTCGTCGACATCGCGGCCGGGCTGCAGGTGGCGCACGAGCTCAAGATCGTGCACCGCGATCTCAAGCCGGAGAACGTGATGATCGCGGCGAATCCCGACGGCTCGGAGCGCGCGGTGGTGATGGACTTCGGGCTCGCGAAGGAACGCCGCGCCGACGCGGAGCTGCAGAAGCTGACGGCGACGGGGATCATCCTCGGCACGCCGGAGTTCATGAGCCCGGAGCAGCTGCGCGGGAAGACGCTCGATGGACGCACGGACGTGTACGCGCTCGCGCTGATGACGTTCGAGATGCTGACCTCCAAGCTGCCCTTTCCCGGCCGCACCCAGCAGGAGCTGATGATCGCTCGCCTGCGCAGCGATCCCACGCCGCTGCGGAAGGCGCGACCGGATCTGGCGCTGCCCGAGGGGGTGGAGCGGGTGCTGCTCAAGGGCATGAGCCGTGATCCGGACGATCGCTTCCCGAGTGCCCCCGAGTTCGCCGTGGCCCTCGCGCAGGCGGCCAACGGGCAACTGGCGGATCCCGGGATGCTGTCGCGGCTGTTCAAGCGCTGAGCGGCTCCCCCAGCGCCGCATCGCAGCGTAGCTTCTCCCTGGGCGCCGGATTCGCCGCGCCGACAACAAGAGAGAACGCCATGCGATCCTTCCGCGTCATCCTCCCCTGCGTGCTCACCGCGGCTGGTCTGGCCGCCTGGAACACGCCGCTCTCCAGCGCGCTCACGCCAGCGCGCGGCACCAGCGCCGACAGCCGCGCCGACAGCGCGCTCGACGGCCGACTCAGGGTGCCGCCCGGTTTCAAGGTGACGTACTACGCCAACGGGCTGGCCGGCGTGCGATTCATGGTGGTTGGACCGGACAAGATGCTGTACGCGAGCCAGCCGCGCAGCGGCCGCATCGTGCGCCTGCCCGACCGGAACGGCGACGGTTTCGCCGACACGGTCGAGGTCGTGGTCGCGGGGCTGCGACAGCCGCACGGCATGGCGTTCCACAAAGGGGCGCTGTACGTCGCGAACACCGACGGCGTGGTCCGCGTGCCGCTGGGCGCGAACGGGCTCGCGGCCGGCGAGCCGGTGTACGTGAACCACTTCGAGGGTGGCAATGGCCACTCGACGCGCACGATCGTGTTCGGCGCCGACAGCGCGATGTATGTGTCGGTGGGCTCGTCGTGCAACATCTGCGTGGAGAAGAATCCGGAGCGCGCCACCGTGCTCCGCTTCAACGAGGACGGCAGCGCGAAGCGCATCTTCGCGACGGGGCTGCGCAATGCCGTGGGGCTCGCCGTGAATCCCGCGACGAAGGCCATCTGGGTCACGCAGAAC
>JBJMNM010000319.1:0-3307 GCA_045804305.1 Gemmatimonadaceae bacterium
AGGCGACCGTCACACGAGCCGGCGACGACAGCCTCACCTTCCAGCTTCGCCGCATCGGCTACACGGGTACGCTCACTCTCGGCGCCGCCGGCGACGTCCGGCCCGGCGTGATGCGCTCGGCGCCGACGACGACACAGCTCTCCCAGTCGGTAGTCACGGCCGCGCCGGCAGCCCAGGACAACGAGAGGCGCGTCAAGCTGCGCGGTAGTAGCTCCGCGCCGAGCGCGGTGCGCCCGAACGTGCCCGCGGCCGCGCCCGTCCCTCCCGAGAACGCCGGCGCGCCCGCGATTGCGGTGGTGGCGCGGCGCGTGACGTGCGCGCCGGCGCCGTAACGGCCACTCGACACTCGATCAACGAACAGCGCTCGGGGCACTCGATCAAAGGCCCGCTCGGGCCAGTCCCTCGAGACCGTCGGGAGGTTCGGATCAACACGGATCAGCGGATCGATGCCGTGTGGCGTCCAAGGCTCTATGCACCAGACCGGAATGCTTTGATGGTGCGGGAGACAGCGGGTAGCACCACTCTGGGCGCCATGCGTCGGAGAGATTCCGTCAAAGACCTGGGCAAAGACCTGGTCCAGGAGGCGCTCGCGCGCTCGGTGATCGGCGGCTTCTTCGAGGTCTACAACAGGCTCACGTTCGGCTTGTTCGTCGAGATCAAGTCCACGCAAGACCTGCACAAGGCGGCCATGCGCCAGGTGTACAACTATCTGCGCGCGTCAAACCTCGAGCTCAGGCTACTGCTGCACTTTGGCCCGGATCCGAGGTTCTACCGTGTGTACGCCCCGAACAACGGGAAGGCCGAGCGGAAGCCCGATCCATAGGGCCTGCCACCGCGAGCGCGCCGGCGCAGCGCCGCTCACTCGCCCCGCACCCCCAAAGTCTTTCGGCCCCGGTGCACGGAGCGTTGGCACTACTTATGGAGTCGATCCGCTGATCCGTCCTGATCCGAACCTCCCAACGGTCTCGAGGGGCTGACCCGAGCGGCTGTTGCGACCGGCGTATGCGACGAGCCGAGCGGCTGTAGGCGCACTCACGCGACGTGATCGCGCGACGTCCTGGCCCCAGAGGCGCGATCACGGGCCTGGATGTTGCGCCCCTGCGCCATGCCGCCGTAGACGGTGCAGCAGCCAAGGCAGGGCGCGGCTGAGTCACGAATCTGCCCGTCACTATTGCGTCACTGCCTTAGACGACCGCGCCACGATCGCAGCACTCCACGCAACATCATGCACTGGTAATGGACGACCGCCGCCCACCCGACCCGTCCTGGCACCACGACGCCGTCATCTATCAACTGCACGTCAAAGCGTTTCGAGACTCCAACCGCGACGGCTTCGGCGACTTTCGCGGGCTCATTCAGAAGCTCGACTACATCGCCCAGCTCGGCGTCACCGCCGTGTGGCTCCTGCCCTTCTACCCATCCCCCCTTCGCGACGACGGCTACGACATCGCCGACTACACCAGCGTCCACCCGCACTACGGCACCATCGACGATTTCGCCGAGTTTCTCGACGCCGCCCACGCGCGCGGGCTGAAGGTGATCACCGAGCTCGTGATCAATCACACCTCCGACCTCCACCCCTGGTTCCAGCGCGCCCGCACCGCGCCCAAGGGCTCGCCGGAGCGCGACTTCTACGTCTGGAGCGACGATCCCAACAAGTACTCGGGCGCCCGGATCATCTTCACCGACACCGAGACCTCCAACTGGGCCTGGGACCGGGTGGCGCAGCAGTTCTACTGGCATCGCTTCTTCAGCCATCAGCCGGACCTCAACTTCGACAACCCGGCGGTGCTCGAGGCCGTGCTCGACGTGATGCGCTTCTGGCTCCGCATGGGAGTGGACGGGCTGCGGCTCGACGCCATCCCGTATCTCATCGAGCGCGACGGCACCAACTGCGAGAACCTTCCCGAGACGCACGTGGTGCTCAAGAAGCTCCGCGCCGCGCTGGATGCCGAGTTCCAGCACCGGGTGTTCCTCGCCGAGGCGAACCAGTGGCCCGATGACGTACGGCCGTACTTCGGCAACGGCGACGAATGCCACATGGCGTTCCACTTCCCCGTCATGCCGCGCATGTACATGGCGGTGGCGCAGGAGAATCGCACGCCGGTGGTGGACATCATGGCGCGCACGCCGCACATCCCGCCGCAGTGCCAGTGGGCGATCTTCCTCCGCAACCACGACGAGCTCACGCTCGAGATGGTGACGGAGGACGAGCGCACCTTCATGTATGGGCACTACGCGAAGGACGTGCGCATGCGCATCAACGTCGGCATCCGCCGGCGCCTTGCCCCGCTCATGGAGAACGGCCGCAAGGAGATCGAGCTGATGCACGCGCTGCTGATGTCCCTCCCCGGCTCGCCGGTCCTGTACTACGGCGACGAGATCGGCATGGGCGACAACATCTACCTCGGCGACCGCAACGGCGTGCGGACACCGATGCAGTGGAGCGCCGACCGCAACGCCGGCTTCTCGGAGGCGCCGAGCGCGGCACTCTACCAGCCGGTGATCTCCGACCCGCCGTACGACTTTCACACGGTGAACGTGGCGGCGCAGGACGACACGCCGACGTCGCTGCTGCGCTGGGTCCGGGCGATCGTCACCCTGCGCCAGCGCTATCAGGCATTCGGCCGCGGGAGCTTCGAGCCCCTCGCGCCGGAGAACCGGCGCGTGCTGGCGTTCCTCCGGCGGTTCAGGGACGAGATCATTCTCTGCGTGAACAACCTCGCGCGCCACGCGCAGTACGTGCAGCTCGACCTCCGCGAGTTCTGCGGGTGGTCGCCCATGGAGATGTGGAGCGGGCAGGCGTTTCCCACGATCGGCGAGCAAACGTATCTCCTCACGCTCAACGGGCGTGATTTCCTCTGGTTCAAGCTCCAGCCGCCGGGTGGTCCCCAGCGGCTTGGGGCAGTAGCGCAGGTGGGCGCATGATGGAATTGATGACGGAGACCGAGCAGGCCACGACGAGCGACGACGCCGAGCGTGGCGCAGCCATGGACGCCGCGAGGCCGGCCGCCCCATGGCAGCTCCGCCGCGGCGCGACGATCACGTAGGACGGCGTGGAGTTCAGCGTGTGGGCGCCGCGCGCGGAGCACGTGGTGGTGCACGTGGCCACCGGCGCCGCCGCGGGCGACCATCCGTTCATCAAGGCGGACGGCGAGCGCGGCGTGTTCAGCGCGCTGGTGCCCGGCGTAAAGGCGGGCGACCGCTACGGCTTTCGCGTGAACGACGGCGGACCGTTACCCGATCCGGTCAGCCGATCGCAGCCGGACGGAGTCCACGCGCTGAGCGAGGTCGTGGATCCGGACGC
>JBJMNM010000320.1:0-6379 GCA_045804305.1 Gemmatimonadaceae bacterium
CGGTGCTCAGCTTCCCGCTGCTCGCGGCCGCCGCGCCGGTGGCACTGGTCGCGCCTGCTGCTTTCGCCGCTGGACGCGCCTCGCATCAACGCACAGTCGCCCGGGCTCAGCTCGCACTGGAGCAGGTGCTCGATCGGCTGGAGCGGGGCGAAGCCGGCCGGCCGCCTACCCTGCTCAGCATGCTCGCCGCCGCCGTGAGTCGGACCGTCGAGCCGCGCTAGCGGACCCCGGCCACGACGAACGGTCGCCGCATCGCACGATCCGCCAGCCAGCCGAGCCCACGGTTGCTGAGGATCACGAGGAACCCGAACAGCGTGAGCGACTTCACCTCGCGCCGAGAGATCTTCACCACCTCGCGCCGCGCCAGCGCCTGGGGGATCTGCGTCAGATCGCGCAGCGTCGCGTAGGCGAACAGCAGCGGCAGCACGCAGAACAGCCGGATGGGCACCGCGCGCCGAGGGATGAGCAGCAGGTAGCTGCGCGCGCCCTCGAGATCGTGGTGCGCCAGTTGAACCAGCGTGGCCAGCGCGGCGCGGGTCCCGCGCAGCCGGTCGGGCGCGAGGATGTCCGCGTGGCTGCTGCCGTGCTCCACGAGCAGCTGCTCCGGGACGTAGATCGAATTCTCCTGCTCGGCGTCGGTCGCGACGTCCTTCAGGATGTTCACGGTCTGAAGCGCCTCGGCGAATGCGCGGCACTTCTCGCGCAGGACGCGGTGCTGCCGCTCCCCGATGCTCGGGGCGTGTTCGTGCCAGAGGTCGGTGAGGAGGTATCCGACCGTGCCGGCGACGTAGTAGCAGTACTCCTTGTACTCGTCGAGGCTCTGGATGCGGATGCCGTGCGGATAGAGCAGCACGAACTTCCGCATGCCGGCGATCATCTCCCCCACCCAGCGGCGCACGTGCTCGCGCGTGGCCGGAGAGAGCGCACGATAGAGCACGAAGACGAGGTCGGTGTGGCGCGTGAGGCGCACGTGTGCCCGCTCGCCCGCGATCGCCGCAACGCGAGCGGGAAAGGCATCCGCGGCGGCCGCGTCGTCGAAGCAGTGCTGAAGCTCGTTCAGCAGCGATGCCTTCGCCTCCGCCGGCAGGGATGGCTCGTCCTCGAGGGTGTCCGCGATGCGGCAGAGCAGATACGCCGCGAGCACCGCCCGGCCGAGCGGCCCGGGCAGCACGCGGATGCTCAGCGCGAACGTACGCGACACGGCCGGAAGAATCTCCCGTCCGAATCGATCCGCCTCGGCGAGGCGTGGGTCGGCTTGCGCCGCCTCCTGCTCCATTGGCACTCCGTCCTCGCGCATTAGACTTCGAGTCACCCGAAGAAGATATCCCGCTGTCGAGAGCCGGGTAGCTCACGCGCCCGTCTCCAGTCAGGCGAGTTCCGGACCACCAGCCCTCATGCGCGCTCCCGATCCATCGACCGGCTTTCGCGGCGTCTTCCGTGACGACGCCTCCGCGCGCGCCGTGTACAGCGAGGCGGCGGGGATCGCGCAGGTGCTACCGCGCGCTGTGGCCGTGCCCGTCGACGCTGACGACGTCGCCGCGCTGGTGCGCTGGGCCGCGAGCACTGGCACGCCGCTCGTGCCGCGCGGATCGGGCAGCAGCATGGCGGGCGGCGCGATCGGCGACGGCGTCGTCGTGGACCTGAGCAGGTTATCGGCACTCGAGCCGGTGGACGTGAGCCGGGCGACGGTGCGCTGCGGGCCCGGCGCACTGCGTGATCAGGTCGACGCCGCGGCGCGCGCGGTGGGCCTGCAGTTTCCCGTGGATCCGTCGAGCGGCGCGTACTGCACCGTGGGCGGGATGGCATCCACCAACTCCGCCGGCGCGCACACGCTCCGCTACGGCGCAATGCGCCCCTGGGTGCAGGCCCTCGACCTGGTGTTCGCCGACGGATCGCGCGCGGAAGTTCGGCGCGGCGCCCCGCCACCGGACGTGGCGCCGGTACGCCGCTTTCTCGCGGAGGCGGACGCGCTCGTCGCGGCCGAGCGCGCCACGCCGTCGCGACACGTGGGCGTGCGGAAGGAATCCTCCGGCTACGGTCTGGCCGCCTATGCCGAAAGCGGGGAGCTCGTCGACCTGCTGGTGGGCGCCGAGGGAACGCTCGCGCTCATCGTCGGACTGGAGCTCCGTCTCACGCCGCGTCTGACGGCCACGGCGAGCGTGCTCGGCGCCTTCGCCACGCTCGAGGATGCGGTGGAGGGCGCCGGTGGCGCGCGCACCGCCGGCGCGAGCGCTTGCGAGCTCCTCGACCGCACCTTCCTCGACGTGGCGCGGCGCGGTGGCGCGCCGGTGCCGGTGCCCGAGACCGTCGAGGCCGTGCTGCTCGCCGAAGTGGAGGGCTCGAGCGCCGACGAGTGTGCGGCGCTCGCGCGGCTGCTGGAGGAACGCTTTCGAACCGCCGGCGCCACCGACGTCATCCTCGCGCTCGACCCCGAGACGGAGGAAGCGATGTGGGAGCTGCGCCATGCGGCGAGCCCGATCCTCAGCCGGCTCGACCCCTCGCTCAAGTCGATGCAGTTCATCGAGGACGGCTGCGTGCCGCCCGAGCGGCTGGCGGAGTATGTGCGCGGCGTTCGTGTCGCGCTCGACGCCCAGGAAATCCGCGGCGTGATCTTCGGCCACGCCGGCGATGCGCACGTGCACGTGAACCCGCTCGTGGACGTCCGCGACCCCGCGTGGCGCACGCGGGTGGAAGCACTGCTCGACGACGTGACGGCGCTCGCCGCGCGGCTCGGCGGCACGCTCACCGGCGAGCACGGCGATGGGCGCTTGCGGGCACCGCTGCTGCCACGCGTGTGGCCCGCGGAAGCGCTCGCGCGCTTCGCGACGGTGAAGCGCGCGTTCGATCCCGACGGGCTCCTCAACCCGGGGGCGAAGGTCGCTACGCCGGGTGAGCGCGCGGTGGAGCGGGTGAAATACGATCCCACGCTCCCACCGCACCCGGCGGCGGTGCGTCTCGTGCTCGCGCGTGTGGAGCGCGAGCGGGCCTACTCACGCTTCCGTCTCGATCTGCTCGCGGAAGCGGAGCGCGCGGTTGACGCGCCCAATCCCCTCCCGTAGCGTAGCGATCGCGAGACGCGATGTGGCGCCTCGGCCATTCGGCCGGGCATCGCCCGAATCGCCCCGGTCGTCTCTCCACGCTGGAGGACGCATGCTGCATCTCCACCGGACGTGTCGTCTCGCCGCCATCTCGCTCGTCCTCGCCGCCTGTCATGCCGACACGGTCGCAGCGCCGACGTCACCGTCGCCGCTGATCGTCGACCCCTGCCAGACGGACCCCTATGCGGAGGGTTGTCCGCCGCCGCCACCACCACCCCCGCCGCCAGCACAGGGTCTCGACATCGGCTACACCTGGGACTCGTGCAAGATGCCCGTCATCGATCGCGACCGCGATGGGCTCGACGACGAATGCGAGCGGCGTCTCGGCGCGGCCTTCGCTCCCGACCTCGTGATGAATGCCTTCGAGTGCAATTGGGACGGGCAGCTCAACCGCATGGGCGGGGAGTACCTCTATGCGGTGCAGTACATCGTCGACCCCAGCGGCCCGCGCTATCGCATCGCGTACATGCCCGGGTGGTACCGCGACTGCGGGGACGTGGCGACCGGCGCCAGCGGCCACGGAGGCGATTCCGAGTTCATCATCGTGGACGTCGGCTTCCGTGCGCTGGAGTCGTGGCGGTCCCCGACGTGGCAGACTCTCCAGGTCTTTCTCTCGGCGCATTGCGGCGCGTGGAACGGCCGCGATTGTCAGTGGTGGGATGCTGGGTATTGGGAACGAGAAGGCCGCTGGGTGAACGGCGTGCAATACGGCGCGCCCGTCGTGTGGGTGTCGAATGCCAAGCACGCCAACTACTACTCGAAGGGCAAGTGTTTCACGGGGTCCGTCGGCGCGGACGACTGCCTCAACAACGGCCGCACGGCGCGCTACCCGATTCAGTACGCGTGGCAGAACGTGGGGAGCTTCACTGTCCCGTATGCCTTCGAGAGCTTGCCGAACGACTATGCGATCAATGGAATTCCCGCGCACTCGGGCAGCTCGATGACGCAGCCGTGGGCGCGCGAGCATTTCTGGAAGACGGCCAACGCCGACTTCCGGGGATGGCGCGGGTATGATGGCTCGACGCCGTATGGGAAAACGCTCCGCGACGTGGCGCACTTCTTCACCGATCCGACCTATACTCCGCCACCGCCGGAGCCGTGCCCGACCCCGGCCAGCATCACGCCTGGTCCCACCACCGCCGCGAGCCTGCTCCTCGCGTGTCCCCTCTAGACCGAGCCGAGATCCGCGCGGACGACGACTCGACTCTCCGGCGGGCGGCGCCTAGCTTACGCGTCGCCCGCTTGTCGTTCCCTCTGCGTCCCGCCGTGCCATGACAGCTCCCGATTCCGCCGTCGCCCCGCGCCTCTACTTCGAACCCGTGGTCACCGTGCTCGCGCGTCCGGCCTTCACCATGCCCGAGCATCTCCCCGTGGCATGGATGGGCGAGAGCACCGACGGCGAGCGGCTCGCGGAGTTCGCGGGGCGGCTCTGCTACATGAGCCAGCACAATCCCGCCAAGCGCGCGACGCGCGACTATCTGGAGAACATCAAGAAGCAGGGGCACGGGAGCGTCCTCGAGCACGCGAACTACTCGCTGCTGCTCGAGGGCCTGAGCCGCTCGCTCACCCACGAGCTGGTGCGGCACCGCGCCGGCTTCGCCTACTCGCAGCTCTCCCAGCGCTACGTGGACGAGAGCGAGGCGAGCTTCGTCGTCCCACCGGCGATCGCCGGCGACGACATGCTCCTCGGAGCGTGGCGCGAGCAGGTCGAGGGCGCCCAGGCGGCGTACATCTTCCTCGTGGGCCAGCTGATGGAGCGCTACGGCTGGGTGGCCGACAAGGTCCATCGCCGGAAGATGGCGCGGGAAGCAGCGCGGGGCGTGCTGCCCAACTCCACCGAGACGAAGATCGTCGTCACGGGAAATGCCCGCGCCTGGCGCACGATGCTCGAGCTCCGCTCGAGCGAGGGGGCCGAGCTGGAGATCCGGCGCATGGCGGTCTCGGTCCTCCGCGTGCTCCAGCGGGAGGCGCCGGCCTTCTTCTCGGACTTCGAGATTTACGAGGCCACCGATCGCCGTGAAGCGGCGAGGATCAGCTACCACAAAGTCTGAGAAAAATTTTCTCGCGGCGCGCGCAATTTTTCATTGCGCGAAAAAACTCGCGTCCCTATCTTCGGCCAACGTCGTGCGTGGCGTGCCTCTTGCCCGCCTGCGTCAACGAGTGAGCGACGCCAGTGAGCGAGAGCGCTCCTCGCAGCGGGACACCTGAGAAGGGACGGGATGACGCGCATCGGTTTCGCGTACAATCAAAAGCCCGACCCCGTCGCCGCTCCGGCGGCCGAGCTGGCGCGCGCCGACGAGGAGCCGCCCAGTAGCGGCGGAGCGACGGCGACCCTGCGCGTCCCGTCTCCTGTGACAGCCGTCACCGCCGCGGACGACGAATACGCGGAGTGGGACTCGGCGGAGACGATCGCCGCGGTGGAGCGGGCCCTCGCACGGCATGGCGACGTGGTCCGCCTCGAGGCGACGGACGATTTTCCGCAGCGGCTGCGCGAGGCGCGCCCGGACATCGTCTTCAACATCGCCGAAGGACTCCGCGGACCCAACCGCGAGGCACACGTCCCGGCGATCTGCGAGTTCTACGGCATCCCATACTCGGGCAGCGACCCATTCACCCTCGCGCTCTGCCTCGACAAGGCGCGCACCAAAGAAGTGCTCCGCGCCAACGACGTCGCCACCGCCGACTGGCGGCTCGTTCGGGCCGCGCGCGATCTCGAGACGCTCGACGCGCACCCCCTCCCGGCCCCGCACGTCGCCAAGCCGGTGCACGAGGGCTCGTCCCAGGGGATCACCGAGCGGAACTTCGTCCCGACGCACGGGCAGCTCGCGGCCGTCGTGCTCGATCTGCTCGAGCGCTACCAGCAGCCGGTGCTCGTCGAGGAGTTCCTGCCCGGCGCGGAGTTCACCTGCGGCGTCCTCGGCAACGGTCCCGACGTGCGCGTGCTCCCGCTCGTCGGGATGAACTTCAGCGCCCTGCCCGACACCGCACTCCCCATCTACGGCTTCGAAGCGAAGTGGCTCTGGGATCGTCCCGACGAGCCCCTCGACATCTTCGAGTGCCCGGCCCGCATCGACGAGCCGCTGCGCCGCGAGATCGAGCAGGTCGTCCGCCGCACCTTCGTCACGCTCGGCTGCCGCGATTGGGCGCGGGTCGACGTCCGCCTCGACGCCGCCGGCCGCGCCAACATCGTCGAGGTCAACCCGCTTCCGGGCATCCTCCCCGATCCGGCCGACAACTCGTGCCTGCCCAAGGCGGCGCGGGCCGCGGGGCTCGACTACGAC
>JBJMNM010000321.1:0-4177 GCA_045804305.1 Gemmatimonadaceae bacterium
ATTCGCAATGTAGAAGTTCGCGTAGCTCGCGGGGAGTCGCTCGCCGTTCATCATCACGGGGCGAGGGAAGGGAATGCGCACGACCCTGAGCACGCCGTCCGCAGCACCCGCCAGCTCGAGGCGCCGCATGTTGTCGACCGAACGCCGGTGATTCTCGTCGTCGGCGGGATCCTCCTCGTAGGCAAGCACGACGACACCCGGCGCGACGAACCGCGCGATGTCGTCCACGTGGCCGTGCGTGTCGTCGCCGACGCATCCCTCGCCGAGCCAGATCGTCTCGCGAATGCCGAGATGCTCGCGGAAGGCGCGCTCGTAGGCGTCGCGATCGAGGCCCGGGTTCCGCACCTGTTGATCGGAGAGCAGCCACTCCTCGGTGACGAGCAGCGTGCCCTCGCCATCGGTCTCGATGCCGCCGCCCTCGAGCACGAGGCGCGCCGAGTCGTCAGGGCGCGTGGGCTCGTGACGCGGCAAGCGCGTGATGCGCTCGATGGCGCGGCCGACTTCGGCGTCGCGGGAGAAGTTGGGATACTTCGCCCACGCGTTGAACGCCCAGTTCATCAGGTGAACGCGTCCCGCCTCGTCGTGCACGAAGGTCGGCGCGGAGTCACGCAGCCAGACGCGGTCGGTGGGGACGAGGTGAAGTCGCACGTTCTGAGTGACACCGTGCGCGCGAAGCTGTCCCTCGCACTCCGCCCGCACCGTCTCGTCGGGACAGAGGATCTCGACGCGCTCGTACTGCGCGAGCACGCGCGCGATCTCGGCGTACACCCACGGAATGGGACCGAGCTTCCCGGGCCAGTCGGGCTCGTGGTGCGGCCAGGCGAGCCACGTCGCGGCGTGGCGGCTCCACTCGGCGGGGAAAGAGAATTGAGGCATCGGTGAACGGTTATCGGTTATCGGTTGACGGCCGGCCTCGGGCGGCTAGTGCGTCCCGAGGCCGAGCGGTCACCGTTCACCGTGAACCGTCAACAGGTTCACGCGCCCAGATACCGCGACAGAATCGGCGCGTACGCGTCGATGCGTCGATCGCGGAGGAAGGGCCAGTTGCGGCGCGTGTCTTCGATCAGCTTCGGATCGCACACCGCCGTGAGGATCTCGGTGCCCTGGCCGGCCTCGGCGAGGATCCGGCCGAAGGGGTCGGCGATGAAGGAGTGACCGAAGAACTCGATACCTTCGGTGCCCGGTTCGTCCTCGTGGCCGACCCGATTGGGCGACGCGACGAAGACGCCGTTGGCGATGGCGTGCGCCCGCTGGATCGTGCGCCATGCGTCCTGCTGGGCAGCTCCGAACTCCGACTTCTCGGCCGGATGCCAGCCGATGGCCGTCGGGTAGAACAGGATGTCGGCGCCGAGCAGGCTCGTGATGCGTGCTGCCTCCGGGTACCACTGATCCCAGCAGATCAGCACGCCGATGCTCGCGTAGCGCGTGCGCCAGACGCGGAAGCCGCTCGCCTGCTTCGCGACCTCGCCGATCCTGTCGATGCGGTCGTCGTGCGCGGTGTCGCCGGGCACGAAGTAGTACTTCTCGTTGAACATCGGGTCGTCCGGGATGTGCATCTTGCGATACACGCCCAACAGCGAGCCATCGGCGTCGACGATCGCGGCCGAGTTGCGATACACGCCGCGCGCCTGCTTCTCGAAGATCGGCACGACGATGACGACGGCGAGCTCCTTGGCGAGCTTCTGCATGACGTCGGTCGTGGGTCCCGGGATGGGCTCGGCGATGTCGAAGCGCTCGAACTTCTGCGACTTGGCGAAGTACGGCGCGTTGAAAAGCTCCTTGAGACAGACGATCTGCGCGCCGCGTGCGGCGGCCTCGCGCACGTGCGCGACGCTGGCCTCGAGGGTGGCGGCCATGTCGGACGACGCGGCGTCCTGAATGATGCCGACGGTGAAGGGGCGAGTGGTCATGGGGCTCTCGTGGCGACGGGTCAGGCGGAAAGCTAGCGTCCGGGGGAAGACGCGTGCCGTCGTCGCTACTCGAGCACTGCGATCACGACGTCTCTCACGTTCGTGCCCGTGTGACCGCGTCGATGGAGCGCACCGACGGCGTCGAGTACTGCGTAGGAATCGTGCCGAGCAAGCGAGAGCTCCGGCGAGCGTCCGCTGGCGCGGATCGCATCCCAGACGGTTGCATCGGCGAAGGCGCCTGCAGCATCGGTGGGGCCGTCGCGTCCGTCCGTTCCGGCGGCGAGCAGCGTGACGTGACGCGCGGCCTCTCCGCCATCGGCGAGCACGCGCGCCGCGGCGAGCGCGAGCTCCTGGCACCGACCACCGCGTGGCGTCTCGGGCGCAACGCCTGCGGACGCCACGCCATGTGCGGGTGTGGAGCGGCTCTCGAGTTGGACGGTGGTCTCACCACCCCAGATGACGCATCCGCGCCACCCATCGCGCGCGCGCTCGAGGAGTGACGTCGCGAGGGAGGCGCCGCAACGCGCAGCGTCGCCGTCGAGAACGCTGCCGTTGTCGACGACGGGCAGGCCGAGCGCTCTCGCATGTGCCGCTGCCGCGTGTGTCGAGAGGCGGTTGCTCCCGATGACGCGCGTCGCGACGTGTGCGAAGGCGGGATGCGTGCGTCGCGGCGTCTCCGGCGTGAGTCCGCGCACGACGCCGGTGAGGTAGTCGCGCATGGGCGCCGCGATGCGCGAGTACAGGCCGGTCCGCTGGAGGAGCATGATCACGTCGCGTGCCGCGTACGAATCCGGCGTGCAGGGACCGGAGGCGATGTCGGCCGGATCGTCGCCCTCGACGTCGCTGATGATGAAGGCGTGGGTGCGCGCAGGCGCGAGCGCGACCGCGAGACGGCCGCCACCCCAGCGCGTGAAGCGCTTCCGCACCGCGTTCATCTCGCGGATGTCGAGCCCGGAGCCGAGGAGCAGGCGATAGAGCTGAACGAGATCGGCCTCGCTCATGCCGCGCAGCGGCGCGCCGATCAGGCTCGTCGCACCGCCGCTGATCAGTACGAGTGCGACGTCGTCGCTCCGCATGCCGCTCGCCAGCTCACCGATACGGTGCGCCGCCGCGAACGACTGTCGCCCCGGTATCGGGTGGTCTCCGACCAACGCGGAGATGGTCGCGAAGGGAGATGGCTGCGCGTCGGGCGCCACCACGACGCCGGCGACGATCGTGTGCAGCCCCTTCTGGAGCGTGGCGACCGTGGCGGCGGCCATTGCGTGCGCCGCCTTGCCGAAGGCATAGACCCAGATGCGCTGACCGCGCTGCACGTCGAACTCTTGCAGCGCGGTCGACGTCAGCGGACCGGGTGCCGCGCCGGCGACCGCCGCGTCGTACAACTCGACGAGCAGTGCACGGCCGCGCGGCGGGGAATCGAGCGAAACGGGAGTGAAGGAAGCGGAGTCGAGAACGGCGTGTGTCGAAGGAGAGCGGTCGTTCACGGGAAGAATGTCAGTGCGCGGGGAGGGTTTTCCTCACCGCTTGCTCGAGCTCGTCGTACGCCGCCGCCGAAAGCTCGTTGAACGGGATCATTCGGTGTGCGATGCGCCCGGTCGAGTCGATGACGAACAGGTTACGGCTGTCGAGACCACCGCGGGTCGAGCCGTAGCGCTTGCCGATGTTCTGTCCGACGTCGCTGGCGAACAGCACGGGGGTGTCGAGGTCACGTGCCCAGGACGCGAGTGCGGTGTCGGGGTCGACGCTCACGCCGATGACTACGACGTTGCGTCCGTTGTTGAACAGCTTGGCGTACTGATCACGGTACGCCTCCATCTGGACCGTTCAGCCCTTGGTCCGTGCCTTGTAGAAGAAGGCGATCACGACCGTCTTGCCGCGAAGGTCGGAGAGCCGGATCGAGTCTCTGAGCAGACCATACCGGGACGCAGCCGGTAGGACGAAGTCTGGCGCCATGGTGCCGACTTCGGGCGCTGGCGTCGATGGTGCGGCGGGCTGTTGCGCCCGAGCGGTCCCTGCCGCGAGCAACAGCGCAGCGAGCGCGAGAGTGGTCGGACGTCGAACGGACATAATGGACATAGACGGATCCTCCGGGTGAGCGAGGCGCCAGTATGGGACGTCACCATGTCGAATGCAATGCGGGCGCCACGCCGAACTGTACAGAAAAGTGGACGCCATGGTCCGCGAGGTTGGACGCTGACGCCCCGCAACGCGCTGTGGACGGGCTCGACGAGTGGCCCGGACCCTGCTTTTTCAGGGGGCGAACGACC
>JBJMNM010000322.1:0-9945 GCA_045804305.1 Gemmatimonadaceae bacterium
GACGAGGCGGCCACCGCGCCGGAGCGCCCGGAGCGAGTTGTTCCAGGTATGCTCGCCAACACTGTCCACGATCACGTCGGCACCGCGGCCGCCGGTGTGCCGCCGCACTTCGGCGACGACATCGGCGGTGGCGTGGTTGACCACCACGTCCGCACCGAGTGCACGCGCGGCCGCGAGCTTGCCCTCCGACCCGCTCGTCACGATGGCGAACGCGCCGAGTAGCTTGGCGATCCGCAAGGCCGCCTGCGCCACACCGCCGCCGATGCCCCAGATGAGCACCCGCTGGCCGTCGCTGACCTGCGCGCGCGTCACGATCATGCGGTACGCCGTGATCGTGGCGAGGGTGAACGCTGCCGCCTCGGCCACGTTCCCGTCGGCGGGGATCGTCAGCACGTTCGTCGCCGGCAGGACGACGAGCTCGGCCATCGTGCCGGGCCGATGCTCGCCGAGGATTCCGTAGCGCGGGCAGAGCGGCTGCTCGCCGGCGCGACAGTACTCGCAGGTGCGGTCGCTGATGCCCGGGTTGATCACGACCACGTCGCCGACAGCGATGCTGGTGACAGCGGCGCCGATGGACTCCACCACACCAGTGCCGTCGGCGCCGAGCACCCAGTTCGGCGTGATGGCGGCGCCGGGCAGTCCAGCGAGGAGGAAGAGGTCGAGGTGATTGAGCGCCGCGGCGCGCATGCGGATCCGAACGTCCTGATCGCGCTCGAGCCGCGGCTCCGCGAGATCGTCGCGATATTCGATTCGATCCACCCCGCCGTGCGCGGAGATGGTGAGTCCTCGCATGCCTTTGCCCTGAGGTTATATTGCTCGCGGAATGCTAACTACCGTGCGCTCATGACTGCAATCAAGGTTCCGCCCCTCGGCGAGTCGATCGTCGAGGCAACGGTGTCCCGCTGGCTGAAGAAGGAGGGCGATCCGGTCGCCGCGGGTGATACGCTCGTCGAGCTCGAGACCGACAAGATCACCGTCGAAGTGCCGGCGCTCTCGAACGGCGTGCTGACCAAGCGCGCGGTGAACGAGGGTGATGTGGTGAAGGTCGATCAGGTGCTCGGCGATCTCCAGGAAGGGGCGGCCGCCGCGGCATCGGCGCCGAGCGCGCCCGCACCGCAAGCCCCCGCGCCCGCGGCCGCCTCGGCATTACCGGCGCAAGCGGCTACGCCGCGCGGTGGAGAGGTGAAGGCCTCTCCCGCGGCTCAGCGCATCGCGGCGGAGCAGAAGGTTGATCTCTCCACCGTGCAGGGCACCGGACGCGGCGGCGTGGTGAGCAAGCCTGACGTGATCGAACAGAGCGCCAAGGGCGGTGCGCCGGTGGCGGTGCCTGCATCGACTGCCGCGCCGGCCAGGGCGCCGTCGGCGCCGGCTCCCACCGCGCGACCGGCGGTGCCGGCGGGCGAGCGTGAGACGCGCGAGAAGATGTCGACGCGGCGCAAGCGCATCGCCGAGAATCTGCTGCTCGCTCAGCATAACACGGCGCATCTCACGACGTTCAACGAGATCGACATGACCGCCGTGAGCGAGCTTCGCGCTCGTCTCAAGGATCGAGTCGAGAAGGAGCACGGCGTCAAGCTCAGCTTCATGCCCTTCTTCGTGAAGGCGGCGTGCATGGCGCTCAAGGCGTATCCGGTCGTGAATGCATCGATCGACGCCGATTTCCTCGTGTACCACAATTACGTCAACATGGGGATCGCTGTCGCGTCCGACGCGGGGCTCGTGGTCCCGAGCATCAAGGACGCCGACAGCAAGGGTCTGCTGGAGATCTCGCGCGACATCGCGGCGGTGGCGAAGAAGGCGCGCGACGGCAAGCTCACGATGGATGATCTCACCGGCGGTACGTTCACGATCACGAATGGCGGCGTGTTCGGCTCGCTGGTCTCCACGCCGATCATCAACTACCCCCAGTCGGGGATTCTCGGGCTGCACAAGATCCAGGACCGCCCGATCGCGCTGAATGGCCAGGTGGCGATCCGGCCGATGATGTACGTCGCGCTGTCGTACGATCATCGGCTGATCGACGGACAGCAGGCTGTGCTCTACCTCGTCAGGGTCAAGGAGCTGATGGAAGATCCGGCGTCGATGCTGGTGGAGTGAGCGGCCGCCGGCGCGAACGGCGAAAGGGGCGCCCTGAAAACGGGGCGCCCCTCTTTATCGGTACACCGGGCGCGACCGAGAACGGTGCGGCCATCCGGCGGATTGATCGTGTACGGAGAGATTAGCGAAGGCTCGTGCCGGCTGCCGCGAGAACGGCGCGAACAGACCGGCACTGCCTTCGCCCTATAGACTGGCTACCTTACGCGGGGTCACCAATTGCCCCGAACAGAGCTCATGGCAGACACTTTTACCTCGGTCGACGTCGTCGTCATCGGTGGCGGCCCGGGCGGCTACGTGGCCGCGATCCGCGCGGCGCAGCTTGGCTTCGGCACCGTATGCGTCGAGATGGACAAGACCCTCGGCGGCACGTGCGTGAACGTCGGCTGCATTCCCAGCAAGGCACTGCTCGAGTCCTCGCACCACTTCGAGTTCATGGCGCATGATGCCGGGAAGCATGGCATCGCGCTGAACGATCTCGCGATCGATGTGGCGACGATGCTGAAGCGAAAGGACGACGTGGTGGGGCAGAACACGAAGGGGATCGAGTATCTGTTCCGGAAGAACAAGATCACGTGGGCGAAGGGCCGTGGGACGCTGAAGCCCGGCAATGTGGTCGAGGTCCGGGGGGCCCCCCCCGAAAACACGATAACCACGTACCAGGCCAAGCACGTCATCATCGCCACCGGCTCCGTACCCATCGAGCTCCCCTTCCTCAAGTTCGACGAGCAGCGCGTCCTCTCCAACATCGGCGCGCTCACCATCCCGCAGGTGCCCAAGCACCTCATCGTGATCGGTGGCGGCGTCATCGGCCTCGAGCTCGGCTCGGTCTGGCGCCGGCTCGGCGCCAAAGTCACCGTCGTCGAGCTGCTCCCGGCAATCCTCCCGGGCATGGACGACGACGTCGTGAAGGAAGCCGACAAGGCCCTCCGGAAGCAGGGCCTCGAGATCCGCACCGGCACGAAAGTCGTGAATGGCGGCCGCACCGACGACGCTGTTTTCATCGAGGTGGAGAAGGACGGCGCCAGGGAACGCATCGAAGGCGACTACGTGCTCGTCTCGGTCGGCCGCCGCCCCGCGACGACCGGCATCGACGCGGCCGCGCTCGGGCTCACGCTCGGCAAGCGTGGCGAGATCCTCGTCGACGATCAGCAGCGCACCAACCTCCCCAACGTGTACGCCATCGGCGACTGCACCCCTGGCCCGATGCTCGCGCACAAGGCGGAGGAGGAAGGCGTCGTTGCCGCGGAGGTGATCGCCGGCAAGCCGGCGCATACTCATCATCGTACCGTCCCTGGCGTGGTGTACACCTGGCCGGAGATCGCCGTCGTGGGCCTCACCGAGCGACAGGTCAAGGACAGCGGTCGCGAGTACAAGATCGGGAAGTTTCCCTTCTCGGCCAACGGTCGCGCACGCACCGCGGGCGAGACGACCGGCTTCATCAAGTTCGTCTCCGACGCCCGCACCGATGAGATCCTGGGCTGCCACATGATCGGGCCGAACGTGTCCGAGCTCATTCCCGAAGTCGTGCTGGCCATGGAGTACCGCGGCTCGTCGGAGGACATCGGCATGACGGTGCACGCGCATCCCACGCTCGCGGAGACGACGAAGGAAGCCGCGCTCGCCGTGCTGGGCCGCCCGATCCACATCTGATACCAGCCGCCGTGGAGCTGGAGCTGCGCGCCCTCATGCCGGACGACGCCGGCGCGGCGCGCGCCCTCGTCTCCGAGCAGTTCGCCGGCACACGGTACCGCGTACGCGCCCTCGAGCTGCTCGAGAGCGCGCTCCGCTTCGACGATCCCGAGCACATGGCGCTGCTCGCGTTCGCCAATGGCGGCGAGCGCCTCGTCGGACTGGCGCTGTTCGGCACGGTGACCGGTGCCCACGCGGTCGTGAAGGTCCACGGCGTCGTCGCCCGCGAGCTCGAGACCGCCGTGGCACTGCTGGACGCCGTGCGGCAGGCGAGCGAACGTTCCGGCGAGCGGATGATCGTCAGCGAGCTGCCCGACGACGCGCCCTTCGCGGTCGCGAGCAAGGCGCTCGCGGCGAGCGGGTTTGCGGAGGAAGGCCGCGTTCCCGACTTTGTGCGCGATGGGGTGGCGCTCCGCTTGTTCGTGCGACCTCTGCTCACCGCGTAGACGGACACACCGTGTCCTTTCTCGTTTCGCTTCTGCTTCCAGTGCTCGCGACGGCAGTCTACTTCCACGCCTACCCGGACCGCGCCGCACGCGGTCTCGTGCCGGCCGAGCTCACGACCGCGGCCGCGTTGGCCAAGGGAGCGTTGGCCGGCGCCTCCGCGCTGATCTTCCTCGCGATCCTTGGCGTCGTGATTCTCGCCGTGCGAGGCAGGGTGGTGACGCCGCCGGGCCTTGACGCGTCGCCTGTTGCGTTCTGGACGATCCAGTTCGCCCTCGCGGCGGCGATCGGCGCCGCGGTGGGCGTAGTCACGACCCTCGTCCTGTTGTCGTCGGTGCGAAGCCGGCTGGCCCGATCGATATCCCGACCACCCATCACATGAGCAAGCGATCGACCGCCGCGCCACAGCGCTACGTCGCCCTGCTGCGCGCCATCAACGTCGGCGGCCACGTGGTGAAGATGGACCGCCTGCGTGCGACTTTCGAGGCGCTTCGCTTCGGCCGAGTGGAGACCTTCATCGCGAGCGGCAACGTGCTGTTCGACAGTGCGGAGCCGGATACCGTCGCGCTGGAGCAGATGATCGAGACGCGCCTGCAGAAGGAGCTCGGCTACGAGGTCGCGACGTTCCTCAGAAGGCCCGCCGAGCTGTCCGCGATCGTGTCGAGCCTGCCCTTCGCCGACGACGACCTTGCGGGGTGCACGCTCTCCGTGGCATTCCTGAAGCAGGCGCCGTCGACGGAATCCGCCAGCCGCGTGCATTCGCTGCAGACGGAGATGGACGATCTTCTCGTGCGCGAGCGCGAGCTGTACTGGCGTTGTCGCGGCAGGACGATGGAATCCAAGGTCTGGCGCACGCCGCTTGAGAAGGTGATCGGCATGCCGGCCACGTTCCGGAACATCACGACCGTGCGAAAGCTCGCCGCGAAATGCTGACCCGTCGCCAGCTGCTCGCCGCGGGGGCGGCAACGACCGCCGGGGTCGTGCTCGGCACGGCCGCCTACTCCTTCGAAGTCGAGCCACACTGGGTCGAGCTCGTGCGCCGGCCTATGCCGCTCGAGTATCTCCCCGACCAGCTCGTCGGGCGTACGCTGCTTCAGGTGAGCGACATTCACGTCGGCGTAGTGGACGAGGAGTATCTCGTGCGCACCCTCGGGTCCGCCGCCGCCCTCGCTCCCGACTTCGTCGTCGTCACGGGCGACTTCATCTCCTACCGGTCGGACGCGCAGTACGAACAGCTCCGCCGCGTCCTCCGCCATCTGCCCGCCGGCCGCCTCGGAACGGTGGCGGCGCTCGGCAATCACGACTACGGCCCTGTCTGGCGAGACTTCGCCATCGCCAATCGCGTGCAGCAGATCGCTTCCGATCTGGGCGTGACCGTGCTGCGGAATTCCGTGCGCGCGATCGGCGGCATCCAGTTCGCCGGCACCGCCGACTACTGGAGCCCGGAATTCGGATCGCCCCGCGGCGATGCGCCGCACGGATTGTTCACGCCGCGCGCGCCGAAGGACGGTGCGTCCTCCACGGCGCCGATGCGGGACGCCGTTTCGGCGATAGGCGCGCTCGCGCCCGCGCAGCCCACGATCGTGCTCTGTCACAACCCCGATGCGCAGGATGAGCCGATGTGGGCTGGCGTGCGAGGATGGGTGCTCGCCGGCCACACCCACGGTGGCCAGGTAAAGCCGCCCTTCCTGCCGCCGCTGGTTTTGCCGGTGCGCAACAAGCGCTACACCGCTGGCACGTTCGACGTGGGACCCGGACGCACGCTGTACATCAACCGCGGCCTCGGACATCTCACGAAGGTGCGGTTCAACGTGCGACCAGAGCTGACGTTGTTCACGCTGGAAGGCGCGGCCCCGGGCTGAAGGTGTTGCCACCGGCGCGCGGTCGATGTGGGAGTCGAGCGAGGATTTCCGCGCTGGCGAGAGTGCGACAGGCATGCCAGCTTCCTCGCGGCGGTTCGACCTCCTTTCTCAGGTGACTCGTGCTCCTTTCCCGTTCGCCGTCCCGCGGCTCGCTCGTCGCGCTGATCCTTGCGACCGCGCTTCCGCTCTTCGCCCAGCAGCCCGACTCGACCACGTTCTCGTCGCTGCGCTGGCGCATGATCGGACCGCACCGCGGGGGGCGCACGGTCGGCGCCGTGGGCGTGCCCGGACAGCCGAATGTGTTCTTCATCGGCGTGAACAACGGCGGCATCTGGAAGACCACCGATTACGGCCGCGTCTGGCGTCCCGTCTTCGACGAACAGCCAACCGGTTCCATTGGTGCCATCGCCGTCGCACCCTCCGATCCGAATGTCCTGTACGTCGGCAGCGGTGAGGGGCTTCAGCGCCCCGATCTCTCCACCGGCGACGGGATCTACAAATCCACCGACGCCGGGTCGCACTGGACCCATCTCGGCCTGCGCGACGGGCAGCAGATTCCCACCGTGGTCGTCGATCCGCGCGATCCCAACCGCGTGTTCGCCGCGGTGCTCGGCCACCCGTACGGCCCCAACGTCGAGCGCGGTGTGTTTCGCTCCACCGATGGCGGTGCGAGCTGGACGAAGGTGTTGTACAAGGACGAGAACACCGGCGCATTCGACGTCGCGTTCGATCCGGCTGACGCGACCACGTTGTATGCCGTGCTATGGGCGGGACGACAGGCCCCATGGGAGATCGGTGGCTCGTTCAATGGTCCCGGCAGCGGTCTGTACAAGTCGACCGACGGCGGAACGACCTGGCGCCAACTCACGCGCGGCCTGCCCTCGCAGAGCGACGGGCTCGGTCGCATCGGCATCGCCACGTCGCCGAGCCGGCCCACTCGACTCTACGCGCTCGTCGACGCGCCGCGCAGCGGCGGGCTCTATCGCTCGGACGACTCGGGCGAGAGCTGGGCGCTCGTCAACACCGACGCGCGCCTCTGGGGGCGCGGCTCCGATTTCGCCGAGGTGCGCGTCGACCCGAAGAACGCCGACGTCGTGTACGACGCGAACGTCGTGACCTGGAAGTCCACCGACGCGGGCCGGAGCTTCACCGCGTTTCGTGGCGCCCCCGGCGGCGACGACTATCACCGCGTGTGGATCAACCCCGACGACCCGCGGATCATCCTGCTCGCGTCGGACCAGGGCGCCATCATCACGGTGAATGGCGGCGACACGTTCAGCTCCTGGTACAATCAGCCGACGGCGCAGTTCTATCACGTCACCGCCGACAACGCCTTTCCCTATCGTCTCTGCGGCGGGCAGCAGGAGAGCGGCTCGGCGTGCGTGGCGAGCCGAGGAGACGATGGACAGATCAATTTCCGCGACTGGCATCCCACGGGAGTGGAGGAGTACGGCTACGCGGCCCCTGATCCGCTCGACCCCGATATCGTCTACGGCGGCAAGGTGACGCGCTGGGATCGCCGCACGGGGGATGTACAGCAGGTCGGCCCGAAGGCCCTGCGCGATTCGGGATATCGCGTCGTGCGTACCCAGCCGCTCGTCTTCTCCACCGTGGACCCGCGCGCGCTCTACTTCGCGTCGAACGTGCTGTGGAAGACGCGCGACGGCGGCCGGCACTGGTCGCAGATCAGCCCCGATCTCTCGCGTTCCACATATGCGGTGCCGCCGAATCTCGGCACCTTCACCGCGCTCGATCCCGAGCGCGGCGCGCATCGCGGCGTGATCTACACCGTCGCGCCGTCTTATCGGGACGCCAACACCATCTGGGCGGGTACGGACGATGGTCTGGTTCATCGCACCACGGACGGCGGCGCACACTGGCGCAACGTCACCCCGCCCGCGCTGCGCGATCGTCCGTGGGCGAAGGTCTCACTCGTGGATGCCTCGCACTACGACGCCAACACCGCGTACGCCGCGGTGAACACCTTCCGTCTCGACGATCTCCGCCCACACGTCTTCCGGACGCACGACGGCGGTGCGACGTGGACCGAGATCGTGAACGGCCTTCCGGATGGCGCGATCGTGAACGTCGTGCGCGAGGATCCGGTGCGGCGCGGCTTGCTCTTCGCCGGCACCGAGCGCGCCGTCTATTGGTCGCTCGATGATGGCGATCATTGGCAGTCGCTGCGCCTCAACATGCCGGCGACGTCCATTCGCGATCTCGTCGTGAAGGACGACGACATCGCCGTCGCCACGCACGGCCGCTCCTTCTGGATCCTCGACGACATCGCGCCGCTGCGCGAGCTGCAGCCCACCACACTCGGCACCGACGTGGTGCTGTTCGCGCCACAGCGCGCGACGCGCGTGCGCTGGAACAGGAATACCGACACGCCCATCCCGCAGGAGGAGCCCGCCGGCGACAACCCGCCCGACGGCGCGATCTTGGACTACTACCTCAAGACGCCCGCCGACGTCGTCACGCTCGAGATTCTGGACGCGTCAGGCAACCTCGTCCGTCGCTTTCGCAGCAGCGATCCGGTTCAGCCGCCCGTGCCCGGCCGCAACATCCCCGACTACTGGATCCGCCCGCCGCAGCGCCTCGCGAACGAGGCGGGGCTTCATCGATTCGTGTGGGATCTGCACTATCCCACACCGGGACTCTCCCGGTTCGAGTATCCCATCTCCGCGACCTACATGAACACCCCGCGCGAACCGCGCGGGCCGTGGGCTGTGCCCGGCGCCTATACGGTGCGCCTCATCGCCAACGGTCGAACGGCCACGCGGCCGCTCGAGCTCCGCATGGATCCCCGCGTGAAGACGCCCGCTGCGTCGCTGGCGCGGCAGTTCGCGCTCGGACGTCAGCTCGCCGCGGCCATCGATCGCGCCGCAGCCGCCACGCGCGGTACGCGCGACTCCGTCTCCGCAGCCGGCGCCGCACCCGGGACCACCGCCACTCCCGGCGCGGGGCGCACGGCGCGCACGGAGGGCCTTGGACGACTCGTCGGCGATCTCGAGCAGCTGTACGGCATCGTGCAAGGCTCCGACGCTCCACCCACTCCGCAGACGGAAGCGGCAGTCGCCGCCAAGCTTCACGCCCTCGACGCCGCGCTGGGCCCCGTCACCCCGCAGGAGTGAGCGCAGCGAACGAGTGTCGGGATGACCGCTTGGCACCCGATGTGTCGGCGCGCATTCTTCGCGGGAGCTGAACTCGCCTCCATTCCTGCACTCTCCATGCACCCTCGCTTTTTGCGTTCCCGCTGCCTGCTCGCTGCCGCTGCACTGACGCTGCCGGCCTCCGCGCTCTCGCAGGTCCGCCCCGCCGCGTCGGACATCGCCAGCTTCGATGCCGCCCGTTTGACTGGCATGCGCTACCGCATGATCGGACCCGCGCGTGGCGGCCGCGTCACGGCCGTCACCGGTGTGAATCAGGAGCCACACACCTTCTACATGGGTGCCACAGGCGGCGGCGTGTGGAAGACCACCGACGCGGGGATCACCTGGCGGAGCCTCACGGATCAGAGCCTTGCCACCGCATCCATCGGCGCGCTCGATGTCGCCGACACCGATCCCAACATCGTCTACGTCGGCACGGGCTCGGAGGCCATTCGCAGTAACGTCTCCATCGGCAAGGGGATCTACAAATCCACGGACGCAGGACGGAGCTGGCGATTCGTTGGGTTGCGCGACGCGGGCCAGATCGGCGCCGTCGTCATTCACCCGTCCGATCCCGATCTCGTATACGCGGCCGTCGTCGGGAATCCGTTTGCCGTCGGGCCGACTCGGGGCGTTTACCGGACACGTGACGGTGGTGCGTCCTGGCAGCGAGTCCTCTTTCTCTCCGACAGCACCGGCGC
>JBJMNM010000323.1:0-5069 GCA_045804305.1 Gemmatimonadaceae bacterium
GACTACAACGGACACGGCACCAACGTCGCCGCGCAGGTGAGCAGCAGAGCCGCGGCGTTCGCCGGCGTGAGCTCCATGACGACCCTGATCGGCGTGAAGGTGATCGGCGCGTCCGGCAGCGGCTCGGTGATCGGCATTCTTCGCGGCGTGCTCTGGGCAGCCGATCATGGCGCCGACGTCGCGAACATGAGTCTCGGCGGGGACTTCGCCAAGACCGGCAGTGGTCGCTATCTGGGGATCGTGAACCGGATCTTCAACTACGCGAACAAGCAAGGCATGCTGATCGTCGTGGCCGCAGGCAACGACGCGGCAGATCTCGACCACAACGCGAACGTCCACATGGATTACTGCGACCAGCCCCAGGTAATCTGCGTCGCCGCCACCGGGCCCGAGCTCGCGACGAGCAATCCCGACAATTCCTCCTTCTTCACGAACTTCGGACGGTCGGCGATCAGCGTGGCGGCGCCGGGAGGAAATGCAGACATCGCCCATTACGACCCCAAGACGGGCTTCCCGCTGTCGAAGTGGCCATGGGGACTGGACTTCGCTTCGTGGATCTGGTCGTACTGCAGCAAGACCACCCTGGCGACCGACGTAAAGGGAAAGCTCATCGAGCCATACGCCCTCGCCGGCTGTCAGAAGGGGAACCGCGCCACTCTGGAGGTCGGTACGAGTCAGGCGTCGCCGCACGTCGCTGGCCTCGCCGCGCTGCTGGTCGCCGAGATCGGCCCGGGCCGCCCGCAGCAGATCAAGCGCGCCATCGAGCAGTCGGCTGATGACCTTGGCCAGCCGGGCACGGATCCCTACTACGGTCGCGGCCGCATCAACGTCGCGAGAGCGCTCGGCATTCAGTAGCCGCCGCCTGTAGTGAGAGAGCCCCGCGCTTCGGCGCGGGGCTCTTTTTTTCATTTCACCTCCACGCAGCCGGACCAGAGTCCGCATCCTGCGCGCTCGTCGATCATCTTATGCTGACGCGCAGCGCGAGCGCATTACCCGCGGAAGTCACGTCGAGGGCCAGCCGGCGATCATCGTTCATGTGCCGGGTGTAGCCGAACGCCTCCACGGCGCTGGCAACGGCGATCACGCCCGCCGCGGCGAGCGCGGGCGCGAGCATGGGACGGCTGGATGACTGGCGCGTCGTGGCGTACGTGTACGGATTCCCGAACGGGTCCAACGCGGTAACCTGCACCGTCTCGTTCGTTGTTCGCTGCGCGGTGCCGAAGACCACGGCGAGGCTCGCCGCGCTGAACGCGATGGCTCCGCGCACTGGACGACCCGTGTAGAACTGTCCGCCTCCCGGCACGATGAGGCCAAGGGCGAGCGCTCGCGCCGGCGACGGCCGCGGGAGCAGAGGTTCCGGCGTGGCTGCAGGTGATCGAGGCGCGAGGACCGCAACACGTTCGCGCGCCTCGCCCGCTTCAGCGGCATTGGGGGCAAGCGCGAGAAAGCGACAGTATTCCGTCGCCGCCTCGGCGAACGCACCAGCGCCGTCGTGCGCGCGCGCGAGCTGATAGGCGAGATCCGCGTCGGTTGGATCCAGCGCCGCCGCCTGACGCCACTGCTCGCGAGCCGACACGCGGTCCCCCAGGATCGCGGCCTGGTGCGCGCGTTGCACGAGCGCGCGTGCCGCCACGCGCTGCGAGTCCGTGGGAGGCGCCGCCATCGGCACGGCTGGACAAAGCACTCGCGTGGGCGACGTCGATGCCTCGCGAGCGGGCGCGGCGCCTGGTGGCGCCTGAGCGGCGACGCCGATCGGAGCGAACACCATCGACCACAGCACGAGGGCACGCGCGCGCATCATGGTAGCACCGTGACGGCGGCGCTGGCCTTCTTGCCATCCATCGACGCGCTGATCGTGACCGAGCCCGCCTTCTCTCCTTGGACCAGCCCCGCGGAGGTCACCGTCGCGATCTGGTCGCCACTGGATTCCCAGGTGAAGGGGCGGTCGGTGATCGGGTTGCCTTTGGCGTCCACCGCTGAAGCGGTGAGCTGCACCGACTTCCTGCTCGATACCGTGGTGGCCGAGGGCGTGACGGTGACGGACGCGGCGGGGCCGGCGGTGACGGTGACTGCCGAGCTTCCGTTCCACCCCTCGCTCGACGCCGTGACGAAAGCCGATCCAGGCGCCACCGCGGTCACCACGCCATTCGGCGAAACAGTGGCGACGGATGGCTTGTTCGAGACCCACGTGACGGTGCGGTCCGTCACGACCATGTCGTTGATGTCCTTGACCGTCGCCGTGAGCGTCGTGGTCTCTCCCGCCACGAGACTGACGGAGGCTGGCTGGACCGTCACACTCCCGACTGGCGCGGCGGTGACGGTAATCGTCGATGTGCCGCTCTTCCCTTCGCTGGTTGCCGTTATCGTCGCGGTGCCGGCGGCCACCGCGGTGACGACGCCGGCGGGGCTGACCGTCGCCACGGCGCCGTTGCTCGACGTCCACGTCACTGGACGATCGGTGACGATCGCGTCGTTCGCGTCCCTTACCGTGGCGGCGAGCGTCGTCTTGGATCCAGCGACGAGGGTCTTCGTCGTCGGTGCGACCGTCACGCTTCCGACTGGAACAGGCGTCACCGTCACCGTCGTGCTCCCCGACTTGCCTTCACTCGTCGCCGTGACGGTTGCCGTGCCGGGCGCGACCCCGGTCACGACTCCGTTGGGCGACACCCTGGCGACGGACGTGTTGCTCGAGGTCCAGGTGACCGCGCGGTCGGTGACAATCACACCGTTCGCGTCCGTGACGACCGCCGCGAGTGGCGTCGTCTGACCAACAATCACACTGACCGTCGGGGGCTGGACGGCCACGCTCCCCACCGGGACCAACGTGACAGTGACAGTCGAGCTCCCGCTCTTCCCCTCGGCGGTGGCGGTGATCGTCGCCGAGCCCGGCGCCAGAGCGGTCACGATTCCCGTCGTGGACACGGTCGCCACAGCGTTGTTGCTCGAGGTCCAGGCAACCGGACGATCCGTGACGACGGTACCATTGGCATCCGTCACCGTCGCCGACAGGGAGGCAGTCTGGCCGACATGCAGACTCGCGGTCGCGGGCTGTACCGCCACGCTCGCGACGGGCACGGGGACGACGGTGACCGCCGCGGTTCCGGTCTTGCCTTCGCTCGTCGCGGCGATCGTCGCCGAACCAACCGACAGCGCAGTCACCTTCCCGGCGGGGCTCACCGCGGCCACAGCAGGGCTGCTCGATGACCATGTCACGGGGCGATCCGTGACGATAGTCCCATTCGCGTCCTTCACCGTGGCGGTGAGCGTGGCGGTGGTTCCGACGACGAGGCTCTTCGTGGCCGGCGCCACGGTGACGCTGCTCACCGGCACGGGCGTCACGGTCACGGTCGCGCTCCCCGACTTGGACTCGCTCGTCGCGGTAATGGTCGCGCCACCGGGTGTGACCGCCGTCACGACACCGGTCGCCGACACCGTGGCGACGGTGGTGTTGCTCGACGTCCACGTGACGGGGCGATCGGTGACGACGGCGCCGTTCGCGTCGCGGACTGTGGCCACGAGTGTGGTTGTCTGGCCGGCGATCACGCTCGCCGAGGGCGGCTCCACGGCGACACTGACGACCGGCACGAGCGTGACGACCACGCTCGCTGCCCCGCTCTTGCCACCGGCGCTCGCGGTGATTGTCGCTGACCCTGGCGCGACCGCGGTGAGGAGGCCGGTGGACGACACCGCGGCGACGAGCGGGTTGCTCGAGGTCCACGTCGGCTGCACCGCGACGACGGCGCCATTGGCATCCTTCACGGTCGCGGAGAGCACCGCGGTCTGGCCAACGAAGAGATTCTCGGTTGTCGGGTTGACCGTCACACTGGCAACCGGCACGGCCGTCACCGTGACAGCCGCGGTGCCGGTCTTCCCTTCGCTGGTGGCCGTGATGGTCGCGGAGCCGACCGATACACCGGTGACCACGCCGGTCGTCGCGTTGACCGTCGCCACGGAAGGGTTGCTCGACGACCAGGTCACGAGGCGGCCCGTGAGGACGGTGCCGTTCGCGTCCGTTACCGTTGCCGCGAGCGTGGTCGACTGACCGACGGCGAGCGCGCTGCTCACCGGTTGGACCGCCACGGTCCCAACTGGCGCAGGCGTGACGGTAATCGTCGCACTGGCACTCTTGGTCTCGCTCGTGGCCGTAATCGTCGCCGTGCCGGGGGCGACCGCCGTCACGACACCACTTCCCGACACCGTGGCAACCGCCGTGCTGCTCGACGTCCATGTCACCACGCGATCAGTCACGACGAGACCGTTGGCGTCGGTGACGACCGGCGTGAGTTGTTTCGGCTGCCCGACCGTCAGGCTCGCGGTGGTCGGCTGAATTGCGATGCTCCCGACGGGCACGACCGTCACGTTCACGGTCGACGTTCCGCTCTTCCCTTCGGCGGTGGCGGTGATCGTCGCGGAGCCGGGCGCGACGGCGGTGAGGACGCCGGTCGTCGAGACGCTCGCCACGAGGATGTTGCTCGACGTCCAGGTGACGGAACGATCCGTCACGACTGTGCCTGCCGCATCCCGCACCGTGGCAGTGAGAGTGGTGCTCGCTCCGGGGAGCAGCGTCGCGCCCGTCGGTTCGATTGCCACGCTTCCCACCGGAAGCGACGTGACGGTGACGCTTGCGCTCCCCGACTTTCCGTCGCTCGTCGTCGCGGTGATGACCGCGGTGCCGGCGGCGATTGCGCTGACGATGCCGGTCGCGCTCACCGTCGCCACGGTATTGTTGCTCGACGACCAGGTGACGACGCGGTCCGTGACGACGGTGCCGTTCGCGTCCGTCACCGTCGCCGTGAGCGTCGTCGTCCGGCCGACCGTCACGCTCGGCGACGCCGGTTCCACCGTGACGCTGCCAACCGCGGCGCCCGTCACGGTGACCTGCGCGCTCCCGCTCTTTCCCTCGCTCGTCGCCGTGATCGTCGCCGAGCCGAGGGCGTGGGCCGTCGCGATGCCGTTGGGCGACACGGTGGCGGCCAGCTCGTTGCTCGACGTCCACACGACGTCACGGTCGCTGACGATGACGTGATTCGCGTCGGTCACGGTGATGGTGAGCGGTCGGCTCTGACCGC
>JBJMNM010000324.1:0-2745 GCA_045804305.1 Gemmatimonadaceae bacterium
AGGCCGTACACTCGCTCGAGGCCCACCAGCCCGTCCGGCCGCCCGATGAAGTCCGCGGTGAAGCCGGCTCTGAGATGGCCACCCTCACGAGCGAGATCGCTCAGCGTTCGCAGGTGATACCGCGCCGCCACGTCTCGACGCACCCCGATGGCGTAGCTGTTCTGGAATCCGAGTGGCGGGAGCCACCGCATCCCATAGCGGGACGCAAAGACGTGGGAGACGTGCGCGAATACTCGGCGTGGATCGGTGGCGAGCGAATCGGTGAGGGAGTCGTGCAGCACCGCCAGCAGTCCAGTGCCTGTGTACTCCGGATAGACGTCGATCGCGCCGCTTCGCAGCGCGCCGAAGGCGATCTCGGTGGCACCCAGTCCGGGCCGCCGCTCCACCGCGATGCCATGGGACTCGAGCACCTGCGCGAACAGCTCCGCCAGCAGATACGACTCGCCGAACGGCTTGGACGCGACGACGACGGCGCGTGCCGGCCGCTGCGCCGCGAGCGGTCGAGCGCCGGCGAGCAGCACCAGCGCGATCGTCTTCCACGCGCTCCTCACGTGCGCGTGCGCAGCCGCTCCACCGCGGCGAGCGCACGCTCGAGCAGCGAGGCCACGTACTCGCTCGCGGGCGCGCCGAGCAGCTCGTCCAGCGTGCCTGCCTGCTCCACGCGACCGGCGCGCATGACGACGATCCTGTCGGCGAGACGGGCCGCCTCCGAAAGATCGTGCGTCACGAGCAGGGTCGTGAAGGCGAGCGTGCGCCGGAGCTCCAGAAAGCTCTCCTGGAGATCGGAGCGGGTGATGGCATCCAGGGCGCCGAATGGCTCGTCGAGCAGCACGACCGCTGGCCGCGCCGCGAGCGCACGCGCCAGCGCGGCACGCTGGCGCTCGCCGCCCGACAGCTCGTGCGGATAGCGCATCGCGAACCGCGCCGCCGGCAGGCCGGCGAGCGCGAGCGCTTGCTCCGCGGCGGCGGTCGCATCGGGACGGCCGAGCAGCGTGGGCACGAGCGCGACGTTGCGAAGGACCCGCCAGTGTGGAAGCAGGCCTCCCTGCTGCGGCACGTACCCCGTGTGCCGGCGCACCTCGTACGGCGACCGTGCGCGGACGTCGACGCCGTCGATCAGGATCTCGCCCGTGTCGGGCTGCACCAGGCGATTGAAGCACCGCAGAAGCGTCGTCTTGCCGGCACCGCTCTCGCCCACGAGCGCCACGGTCTGGCCCGCATCGATGCTGAGAGCGACGTTGTCCAGCGCGGCGACGTCTCGGTAGCGCAGGCTGACCTGCCGAGCCTCGAGCGCCGCCGGTCCCTCAGCGATCGTCATCCAGCGCCGTGAACAGGTTGTTCATCGACTCGGCCAGCGTGGGGTGCGCAAAGATGCCGTCGCGGAGCGCGGTGTATGGCAGGTTCCCCATCATCGCGATCTGCAGCAGCGCGACGACCTCACCACCGTCGAGCCCGAGCACCGCGGCGCCGAGGATTCGCTGCGTCTCTTCATCGACGACGGCCTTCATGGCCCCGCGCGTCTCGGTCGTCTCGAACGCCCGCGCCACGTGGCTCATCGGCAACCGCGCGACGCGCACTCGATGGCCGGCGTCCACCGCCTCGCGCTCCGTCATTCCGATGCGGCCGAGGGGCGGATCGGTGAAGACGGTGTACGGCACGAGCCGACCCGTCGTGGTGGCGCTCCCGCCTTGCAGCAGGTTCGTGCGAAGGATCCGGAAATCGTCGTACGAGATGTGGGTGAAGGCCGGACCGCCTTTCACGTCGCCCACGGCGTAGACTCCGTCCGCGGACGTCGCGAGCCGCTCGTCGACGGTGATGTAGCCGCGCGCGTCTCTCGCGACCCCGGCCGCGGAGAGTCCCAACCCGTCGCTGTTCGGCGTGCGCCCCGTGGCGACGAGCAGATGCGAGCCTGTCATCGTGGTAGTGGCGTGAGGGGCGCCCTCCGCGCCGGCCACGCGATACACGACGCTGAGCTGCGATCCCGCCCGCGCCACCTCGGTGGCCGAGGCGTCGAGCACTACGTCGATGCCATCTTCGCGCAGGAGCTGAGCGATCAGCTCGGCGACGTCCGGGTCCTCGCGCGGGAGAAGCTGCCTTCCACGCTGGAGCATGGTGACTCGGCTGCCGAAGCGCCGGAACATCTGCGCGAACTCCAGCCCGACGTACCCGCCGCCGAGCACCACCAGATGCTCGGGCGCGGTGCTGAGCTCCATGATCGACGTCGAGGTGAGATACGGCACGGCGTCGAGCCCGGGGATCGGAGGAATCGTGGGGCGGAGGCCGGTGTTGATCACCACGATCTCGCCGCGCAGGGTGCGCGGCTCCGCGACCGTGCGCACCTCGATCGTGCGCTCGCCGACGAATCGCGCCTCTCCTCGCACCAGCTCCACCCCTGCATCGGCGAGGCCGCGCTCGTTCGACTCGCGGAAGCTGTCCACGATGCCCTGTTTCCGTCGGCGGACCTGACCGACGTCGACACCGACCTCGCCCTCGCGTACGCCGAACTCGCCGGCGCGCCGGCTGACGTACGCCACACGCGCGCTGGCGATCATCGTCTTGGTCGGCGTGCAGCCCTCGTTGATGCATGTGCCGCCCACGTGAACCTTCTCGACCACCGCCGTGCGCTTCCCGGCCTGCGCACAGGCGCGCGCGAGTGGATTGCCCGCCTGCCCCGAGCCGATGATGACCACGTCGTACGGCGAGGGAGAGGCTGCCACGCCGCTACGCGCGCAACGCGCTCATGGA
>JBJMNM010000325.1:0-4370 GCA_045804305.1 Gemmatimonadaceae bacterium
AATGGCATCAGCATCCTGAGCGAGGCCTTCTCGCACGATCCGTTCGAGAAGCGCGTCAAGGCGACGTACGCGTTCGTGAAGGAGCTGCTATCACTGGTCGCGGAGCGCAGCTCGGAGCTGACGAAAAGAACGCGCACACCGCGCTCGGCGGTGCGCGGGCCGATTGCGGAGAGCATCGACCTCCGCTCCGCACTGCCAGCGAGCGCGTCCCCGCAGCCCGTGGCATTCGAGATCCTCGCACGCACCGGCGACTCGTCGCGCACCGAGCCGGGGGTGCCCCGTGGGCTCCGCCGCACTGGCGAATTCCGGCTGCGTGCCATGCCCGTGTTCGACCACTTCGTGCCGACGCTCACGCGGCCGCTTCCCGACTACTACCTCGTCCCCGCTGCGGATGCGACGCTGCTGGCGCGGCTCAGGCTCCACGGCATCCGGACTGAGCGCTACGTCTTCACGCATCTCGGTGGCGACGAGTTCGTCGTCGACTCGCTCGTCAGGAGTCCGCGACAGTTTCAGGGACACCACGAGGCACGCCTGGTGGGACGCTGGCGCACAGTACCGAGGTTCGACTTCTCGTACACGCTCGTGTCCACCAGACAGCCGCTGGGCGTGCTCGCCGCGTATCTGCTCGATCCCGAGTCGGATGATGGATTCGCCACCTGGAACGCCTTCGACGCTGCCCTGACTGCCGCAAGCACGTATCCCGTGCGGCGAGCGACCGAGATCCCCTGACCGGCCGCGCGATGTCGGTTACATTCCCCTGCTTCTCCCGGTGCCACGCCGGTCGTCGTCGCTTCGAGGCCTCATGATCCGCAACACGCTCCTCTACCTCTCCAACCAGCCCCGCGTCTTCAAGTTCGTCCGCAACAACCGGCTCGCCAAGCATTTCGCGCGACGTTTCGTGGCGGGCGAGACGGTCACCGAGGCGATCGCCGCGGTCCGCGAGCTGAACGCCAAGGGCATCACCGCCTCGCTCGACCTGCTCGGCGAGAGCGTCTATACCGAGACAGAGGCCCGCGCCGCGCGCGACGAATACCTCACGCTGCTCGACAAGATCAAGGAATCCAGGATCGACGCCAACGTGTCGGTGAAGCTCACCGCGATGGGGCTGGACATCGACAACGAAATGTGCGTCGGCATCATGCAGGACATCCTCACGCGCGCGCAGCGGTACAACAACTTCGTGCGCATCGACATGGAGTCGAGCGAGTACACCGACATCACCCTCAAGCTGTTCGAGGAGCGTCTGTATCCGGCGTACAAGACCAACGTCGGGGTGGTCCTCCAGAGCTACCTCTACCGCACCTTCGCCGACGTGGAGCACATGAATCAGCTCCGCGCGCGCGTGCGCATCTGCAAGGGCGCGTACAAGGAGCCGCCCAAGGTGGCGTACCCGGACAAGAAGGACGTGGACGCCAACTACATCAAGTGCATGCGAGAGTTGATGGTGCGCGGGAACTACCCGGGCATCGCCACGCACGATCCCGCGATGATCAACGAGGCCAAGCGCTTCGCCAAGGAGCAGGGCATCGGCCCGGACCGGTTCGAGTTCCAGATGCTGTACGGCATCCGCCGCGATCTCCAGGAGTCGCTCGTGAAAGAAGGCTACCGGGTCCGCTGCTACGTGCCCTTCGGGACGCAGTGGTACCCCTATCTCATGCGCCGCCTCGCCGAGCGTCCAGCCAACGTGGCGTTCATCACGGGCAACGTGGTCCGCGAGGCGCTCCACGGTCACAAGTAGCGCGCGGCTCATGCCCGGGCAGCATCTTCCCGCGGATCACTCGCGCGGCGACGCGAACACCATCGGCGGGTACGCCGCGGTGCATGGCCGCCCGGCCGCCTTCGAGGGGACCGACGGCCTCTCCTACAGTGTGGAGATCGTTGCCTCGCCCACGGGAGATCCGGAGAAGCCCTGGGGCGCCTACCTGTTGTTCGTACAGTGGAGCCGCATCGGCGGCACCTCGCCCTCGGGTCATCTGGAGACTGACTTTCTCGCCGAAGCGGACACCGAAGCGGACGCGCGCGCGATCGTCGGCGCGCTGTCGCTCGGACAGGTGCGCGGCGCATTGCACGCGCTGATCGCCGAGCGCGCGGGCGGCGCGCCCGTTCGCCGCTGGTGGGACGCGATGCGCGAGGATGACGCATCCGGCGAGGAGGGCGCGTCGTGATCGCGGGCGTGGACACCACGCCGTCGACGGAGCTGGCGGGCGTAGTTCTCAGTGGGACCGGCGGCATCTGGCGCGTGCGCCGCGACGACGGCGAAGTCGTGGAGGCGTCGCTGCGGGGCCGCGTGAAGAAATCGAACTCTGGTCGGCGCAGCGACGGCAGCCTGCGTCGCGACACGATCTCCTCGGCGGCCGACACGCTCAAGCTGGCCGTCGGCGACCGCGTGGTCCTGGAGCGCGACGCCGGCGGCGCTAGCGCCATCGCGGAGATCCTGCCGCGGCGCTCGCGGCTCGCCCGCCGTGCGCCCGGTGGGGGACATGGCGAGCGCGTCGTCGCGGCGAACGTGGATCAGGTGGTCGTGGTGTTCGCCGCCGCCAATCCCGAGCCGCATCCGCGGATGCTCGACCGCTTTCTCGTCATCGCCGAGGCCAATCAGCTGGCGGCGCGCATCGTGATCAACAAGGTGGAGCTCGTCGGGGGCGCCGCCGAGGCGCGCAAGCGGTGGATCGACTACGAGCGCGCCGGCTACGCGGTGCACTACACGAGCGTGAAGCAGCGAGAAGGGCTCGACGCGCTGCACGACGCGCTCGCGGGGCAGGTGAGCGTGCTCACCGGCCCTTCCGGCGTCGGCAAGTCGTCACTGCTCAACGCGATGTTTCCCGGACTCGATCTCCGCGTGGGAGAGATCAGCGAGTCGGTGAACAAGGGACGGCACACGACGGTGGGCGGCTATCTCCATCCGCTGCCCGGCGCCGAGGGTGGCTACGTGGCGGATACGCCGGGGCTGCGCGAGGTGGGCATGTGGGCGCTCTCGCCCACGGAGCTCGACCAATGCTTCCCCGAGCTGCGGCCGTATCTCACCGGTTGTCGCTTCGCCGACTGTCGCCACAGCGTGGAGCCCGATTGCGCCGTGCGCACGGCCGTGCGGGAGGGAGGCGTGAGCCAGGCGCGCTACGAGAGCTTCATCAAGCTCCGCGACGAGCTGGAGGAAAGCGCACCCCTCTGGTGACGCTTACCAGCTCCCGCGCTCTCCCGCCACCTCGATCACCTTCGCGATCCGGTCCGCGGCGTGCCGCCAGTTGGTCTGCACCGCGGTCTGCGCGTCGTCCACCTTGCCTTCGTCGATCGCATCGATGATCGCGTCGTGCTCGGCCACCGAGGCGCGGATGTCGCTCGTGAGCATGCTGATGTACATGCGGATGTAGCGCTCCGCCTGCGGCTTCACGCTGTCGTGCAGGGCGATCAGGCGAGGACCCGCGCTCGCCTCCACCAGTCGGCGGTGCAGGCGCTCATCGGCTTCGTAGAGGTGGCCGTGATCGATCGGCGCCGCGCGTCCCGTCCTGTGAAACTCCGCGTTGAGCGCCTTGAGATCCTTCGCCAGGGTGCGACGCTCGGCAACGGGAAGCGCCGCGGCCCATCGGGCGCCGAGTCCTTCGAGCTCGCCGACGATGTAGAGCAGCTCCTGCACGTCGGCGCGCGTCAATGGCGCCACGGTCAGGCGCGCCTGCTGCGCACCCGGAGCGCCCACCACGAACCCCTCCTGCTGGAGGCGCTGAAGGGCCTCGCGCACCGGCGTCCGGCTCACGCCCAGACGTGTGGCGACTTCCGTTTCCACGACGCGGCTGCCGGGCGCCAGCAGGCCCTGCACGATGAGGTCGCGGAGCCGCTGATACACCTGCTCGGGCCGCGAGCCATGCGGCGCATCCGCGGCGGAATCAGCCGCTGCGCGAGGTGCCCCAGCACGGGCGCCAGTGGGCTTGGTGGTCCGGCTGGAGGTGGGAGTACGGCGCGCGGGCATGGTCGGGGTGCAGGGCGGAGACGGGAATATACCGGGTAGTGAGCCCGCGTGCGCCCCCTTGCGACGCTGCGGCGCCGGGACATGTGCAAGGCCGGGCGGGGTTCACGTCTCCCCTGCGAACCCTCTCCTTCGAGGTCGTCCATGTCCGTCATCATTGCCGGCGCGCGCAACCGCCGCCGCGTTTCGCTCCTGCTCGTCGCCGCGCTGGTCTCTCCCACCGTGGCCGCTCGCGCACCCGACGCCCCACACCGCGCGCCGGTGACGGTCGTCGCCGGTCGCATCACCGACGTCAACGGCACGCCGATCGGTCAGGCCACCGTCTCCGTCGCCGAGCGCGGGCTGCGGACGAACAGCGGCAGCGACGGACGGTTCATCCTCCGCGTGCCGCGTGAGGGCGAGCGCGAGTCCG
>JBJMNM010000326.1:0-7695 GCA_045804305.1 Gemmatimonadaceae bacterium
CGGATGCGCTGGATCGCGTCGTACAGCCGCTGTCGCACGACCGGTATCATCGCCCGCGGCGCCGAAACGACGACGCGCGCCAGCAATGCCGCCTCGGAGCCGGGAGGCGACGTCAGGATCTCCTGCTTCGCCTGCTCCAGCACCGTCGCCGCCACGGCTCGGCGCGCCGCCTTGGCCTGGCGCGACCTGGGGTGCTTCGCGTCCGTGCTACCGAGCTGCCGCGCGATCGCGCCATACCACTTCTCCACGGCGCCGCGATTCCGGCGGGTCTCCCGGAGCACGAGCAGGCCGGCGCGCTCGAGCGCGGCGACGTGGTGGTAGAGGCGCGTCGGCGGCTGACCGAGCAGCTCGGCGACCTGCTTGGTGGTCCTGGGCGATTCGGCGAACAGCTCCATCATGCGCAGCCGGAGCGGGTGCGCGAGCGCGCGGAGATCGGCGACGCTCCGCTCGAGCGGCGGGGCACCCGCCGTCGGCGCCTTGCGTGCGGAGGTCCTGGGACGTCGAGGCATGGCGAACGATAGCCGGCGGGGGCCGGACTTGCCAATTTCTCCTGAATGTTCAATACTAATTGAACAATCCCCCTGGAGCCCCGATGCCTGCCCTGCTCGACGCCATCTACGTTGCCGTCCTCGTCGTCCTCGCCACCCTGTTCGAGCACTACTATTTCTGGCCTCGCTTCCGCGCCCGGACTGCGGCCGGCGTTCCCGGAGCGCGCATATGGGCGTACCGCCGCGGAATCCTCGGCCAGTGGGCGTTCGTGGCGGCGCTCGCCGCCATCTGGGCGCACTACGATCGCTCGCTCGCCGACTTGCGGCTGACCGTCCCGACCGGCTGGCGAGCGATCGTCAGCGGCGTCCTCGTGGCGCTGATGGTGGCATTCGTGATCTACCAGCTCACGGCCGTGCGGAAGCTGACGCCGCAGCGCCGCATCGCCGCACGACCGAAGCTCGACAAGTTCGCCTTCCTCCTCCCCCAAACGCGCGCCGAGCATCGGTGGTTCGTGATGCTCTCGCTCACGGCGGGGATCTGCGAGGAGCTGATCTACCGCGGCTACCTCGTGTGGTTCATGCGCCCCTGGCTCGGGCTCACGGGCGCGTATGTCGGGGCCGTGGTGCTCTTCGGCATCGGCCACCTGTACCAGGGCCGGAACGGCGCGACGCGCGCAACGGCCGCGGGTGCGGTGATGACCGGGATCGTAGCGCTCACGGGATGGCTCGTTCCCGCGATGATCGTCCACGCCCTCGTCGACGCGGGTTCCGGCACGGTCGGCTACATGCTCCTCCGGCGCGATCAGGAGGTGGAGGACATCACCGCGCAACTGGCCGAGCCGGGGCTGGCCGCGCGCGGCGCATGAACGCCGTACTCGTGGAGATTCCGAACGCGAGCTGGCGCGCCGAGAGCCGCGACGCTTTGACTTGTGAGCAGCCGAAACTTGCCGTCTGGTCCGATCGCTCTGGCGGCGTCCTCCGTTAGCGCAGCACGAACCACCGCAGTTGCGGGCGGTGGTACCACCATTGCCGACGGGAAGGCCTGCGGACACAGATGGTTCTTCGGAGGGGTCATATGATGATGGTTTCCCGAGATGGGTATCAGCGCCGCATTCCGACCGCTGTGACACTGTTCGTGGCATCGACGCTATCCTGCGACAGAGCGCCATCAGTTAGCGCCCCGAGACAGCCACCGAACATCGCTGCGTATGTCACAAGCGACATCGCGCAGTCACTCACTGCGGATGGACGATTCCTTCTCTCCTCGCCACAATCGCCAGACGGTACGCCATTAATAAGCGAGGAGAGGGCGCGACAGCTCGCTGCCGCATACGTGCGCACGATGGGCCGGTTCCATGTGGATGCGTGGCAGAAACAGCGCGGCGCACCTATCAGCCTGGCGGCGCTGGCGCCAGCACCGCGAGCCTACTTCGCGCAAACGCCATATGCCGCCGTCCCCAGTGGATTGCATCCAGCGGTCAAGAAGCTCTACGGACCATACTACGTCGTACCGCTTCTCGAAAATGGCTCAATCGCCGTGTTACTGGGCGTGTCCGCCTACAACACGGATGAGAAGATCGGCTCGGATGGGCAGCTCGAGCTTCCTCGGATCGACGGCAACGCATTTGTAGGCTCCGGGATCCCGGCCAGCATGAGCGCTCACATGGCGATGTCGCCTGAGGACATAGTGATGAAGAGCGCGCGCGCGACGAAGCGGAAGGTCGCGAACGTGCCAGAGCTCATGCGGCCGAGCGCGAAGGTCGTGCCCATATTTGCTCTCTGGAAAATAGCGCTCGACAGCGACGTCGTTGTCACGCGAGGGCCTGCGCGTGGCATCGAGCGTACTCGCTCCCTCTACGTGGGCAGAAAGTCCGCGGAGGATCTGCGCCTACCAAGCCTCGTGCAACCCGTTGAGGATACGGGTACGGCGGCGACGATTGACGCCAAGGGGCACATGGGCGCCGATGCGCCGTTCCGCGTCAGAGTGCGAGTGGGACAAAAGGTCGACTACGAGCCAGTCACTCTCCAGCCGGAGATACGCTGATGCGCCCGTATATCCTATCACCTCGTGCTCGCCGGCGAGTTGGGGGTGTGCCACTTGACCAATGCGCCGTGCGCCGCCACCCCACGGTTGGGCCGTTTGATTCGTCTGGCCGGACTTAGCATCTGGCGCACGCCATGGACATCGATCTCATACTGTGCCGTATGACTCCGCGCGACGCGGCGTGCGCATGGGCGCGGGGCCCGACGCGCTGGTCGCCGCCGGCCTACCGGTGCGCCTCGAACGTCTCGGCCACCGCGTCCGCGGCACGGTCACTGGAGGCGTGTCTCACGCCACGCTTGCCATCGTCGACGCCATCTTCCGAGAGTGAAGCTCGTGCTCCCGTGCGTCAGTTGCTGGCTTCACGCTCTAAGCGATCTCCGCCACGTGGCGGTGCTCGGCGTTTGAAGGAGGGATGTACATGGAACGTGTGGGTCAATCGGGCTGGCGCGTCAGCCAGACTTTCGCTATGACCAAAGCGGAGCGCACCATCGCGGCCCCGTTTCTCGTTCCTGTGGAGTGATCATGACCACGACTCATCGCCGCCTCGTCGCGGTTCTGCTCTGCGCCACGACCGCATTCGTGAATGCGGGCGCGCAGTCGGCGCCAAAGTATCCCGTGACTCGCCGCGACGCGACGGTGGATAGCTACTTCGGCACGCAGGTCGCCGACCCCTACCGCTGGCTCGAGGACCAGAACTCCAAGGAGGTCGAAGGCTGGGTCGATGCCGAGAACAAGACCACCTTCGCCTATCTCGACCAGATCCCCTTCCGCGCGATGTTCCGCGCCGAGCTGACGAAGCTGTTCAACGTGCCGCGCGTGAGCGTGCCGAGCCGCGTGGCCGGAAGGCTCTACTACAGCCGGAACACCGGGCTCCAGAATCAGTCGGTCGTGTTCCAGCAGGCGTCGCTCACCGGCGCGCCGCGCGAGCTGATCGATCCGAACAAGCTCTCCCCCGACGGATCGGTGGCTCTCTCCAACTACGTGCCCTCGCCGGATGGGAAGCTCTTCGCCTACTCCCTCTCGGTGGGCGGGTCGGACTGGAGCGAGGTGCACGTGCTCCGCCTCGCCGACAAGCGCGAGCTCGCCGACACGGTGCACTGGACGAAGTACTCGACGACCGCCTGGACGAACGACGGCAAGGGGTTCTTCTACACGCGCTATCCCGCGCCGCACAAGGACTCGGTGCTGTCGGCCCGGGCGATCAATGGCAAGATCTACTACCATATGGTAGGCACGCCGGACAGCCGCGACCGACTCATCTACGAGCGGCCCGACCGGCCCGACTGGTTCCTCGGCGCCAGCGTTAGTGAAGATGGACGCCTCCTCTTCATCACGATGAACCACGGCACGGAGCCGAACAACCTGCTCTACGTCGCCGATCTGAAGCGACCGCTGCAGCCCGACCTTGGCGCAGCGATTGTGCCCCTCTACACCGCGAACGATGCCGAGTATTACCCGCTTGGCAACGTCGGCGACACGATCGTGCTGCAGACGACGGCCAGCGCGCCGAAGCGGAGGATCGTCTCGTTCGTGCTCCCGGACACGTCGCGCGCACACTGGCGCACGATCGTGCCGGAGGGCAAGGACGTGCTGGAGACTTCCACGCTGGCCGGCCGCCGCGTGATCACGCAGACGCTGGATGACGTGAAGAGCCGCCTGCGCATGTTCGGCATGAGCGGCAAGCCGCTGGGCGACATCGCGCTGCCGGGCATCGGGACGGTCGGCGCACTGTCGTCGCGCAACGACACGCCGGAGCTGTTCTATCTCTACACGTCGTTCCTCACGCCCACGACCGTCTACCGCTACGACCTGAATGCCGGCGCGAGCACCGCGTTCCAGCCGCCGCACGTGCCGTTCGACGCGAGCCCGTACGAGACGAAGCAGGTGTTCTACACGTCGAAGGACGGCACGCGCGTCCCGATGTTCGTGACGGCGAAGAAGGGACTCGTGCTGGATGGCTCGCATCCGACGGTGCTCTACGCGTATGGCGGATTCGACGTGAGCAACACGCCGGGCTTCAGCAGCAGTGTGGCGATGTGGCTGGAGCACGGCGGCGTGTACGCGCTGGCGAACATCCGCGGCGGCGGGGAGTACGGCGACGCCTGGCATCGCGCCGGGATGCTCGAGAAGAAGCAGAGCGTGTTCGACGATTTCATCGGCGCCGCGGAGTATCTCGTGCAGCACAAGTACACGTCGCCGGCGCACCTGGCCATTCACGGCTACTCGAACGGCGGCCTGCTCGTGGGTGCGGTCGAGGAGCAGCGCCCCGACCTGTTCGCCGTCGCGTATCCGGGCGCGGGGGTGATGGACATGCTGCGCTACGACAAGTTCAGCGCCGGCGTGGCGTGGGTGCCGGAGTACGGCTCGTCGAGCGACTCGGCGCAGTTCACCACGATCTACAGGTACTCGCCGGTACACAACGTGAAGGCGGGCACGTGCTACCCCGCGACGATCGTGACGACGGCCGACCACGACGACCGGGTCGTGCCGGGTCATTCGTTCAAGTTCGCGGCAGCGATGCAGGCGGCGCAGGGGTGTGACCGGCCAGTCGTGATTCGGGTGGAGACCAGGACGAGCCACGGGTACATGCCGACGGACAAGCGGATCGCGCAGGCGGCCGATGTGTGGGCGTTCACGGCATGGAACACGGGGATGCGGCTGCCGGCGGCGGTGCCGTGAACTCGATCGATGGGGTCGATCCATTTACAGCCGCTCGGGCACACTCGATCAGAAGCCGCTCGGGCACACTCGATTAACAGCCGCTCGGGCCGGCCCCTCGAGACCGTTGAGAGGTGCGGATCAAAACGGATCTTCGGATCGCCTCCGTGCCATGCCAAGCCGCCGACTGGCAGAGCCGAACAACTTTGGGAATGCGGGGCGAGTGCTCGGTGGCAAATCGACGGTGTCGCGGTGGCCGAGGTGACGGCGAGCGCTGCTTTCCGGCTCGCCGGGGCTCACGAGGACCGTCGCACTTTCTCCCGCACCGTCAAAGCATTCCACGTCCGGTGCCCGGAACCGTGGACGCCCCACGGCATCGATCCGAAGATCCGTGTTGATCCGCACCTCCCGACAGTCTCGAGGGGCCGGCCCGAGCGGCGGTTGATGCGACTAGCTCGAGCAGCTGTTGATGGAGCCAGCCTAGCGCGATGAACCATTCGAGGGGCACCTAAATACGGTGTGGCCATAGCCGACAAGCGACTCACTCTCGAGCTGGAATCCCTCGAAGCCGGGGTCTGGATCGCGCTGCTCGGCGGTCTCCCCGCCGGCGTCCGATCGCGACTCGGTCTCGAGATGATTCAGGAAGGCTCGGTGACGTTCTTCGTCACGCCGGGCTCGGACGTGGCCACGATGAATCGCGTCTTCGGCCTCGGCTTGACGCTGTCGTTGACGCCACGACGGCTCGATCGCGTGGTGGAGCGCTATGCACGCGCCGGCGTGAAGCGATGGATGCTCCAGTGGACGCCGGCCGCCGCGCCTCGTTCCGCCCACGAGATGCTTCTCGCCGCCGGCGGCCGGTCAGCCACACCGATGCTGAAACTGCGCGCCGGCACGCGACAGCTGCGCACCGTGACGCAGCCGTCGACACTGCGCGTGGTCGAGATCGGCGCCGACGAGGCGCCGACCTTTCAATCAACCGTGGCGATCCCGCTCGGCGTCGACCCGGAGCTCGCGCCGTTCGTGCCGTCGACGATTGGACACGCGAACTGGCATCATTACCTGGTGCTCGACGGCACGCGTCCAATTGCCGGCGCAGCCATGTACATTCACGGCGACATCGCGTGGTTCGGACTCGGCGCGACCTCGAGCGCGGACCGTGGGCGCGGCGCGCAGACGGCGCTCCTCGCGCGTCGTGGGATCGATGCCGCGAAGCTCGGCTGCACGTGGGTATGCGCCGAGACACCGCCGGATACGGCGGAGCGGCCCAATCCATCTTACAGGAATATGCTCAGGGCGGGGATGGAGGTGTGCTATACACGCGCCCACTATGCATTTCGCTCGAATGCCGAGGAATGAGCAGCGGCAGGAACGGCGACAGCTTTGAACGCAGAGGACGCAGAGGAACCGAGAGGACGCAGAGGACTGCAAGTACAAGGCAAAGAGCTGACGACTGCTTGACCTGAGTAGGCAGCGCTCCCCGCGCTAGGCGGTGTCCCGTCAGCCCTACTCTTCTTGATAGTGGTGGGACATTACGCCCCGCGACAGTGCGCACTCTCGGCTGGCGAATTTCCACCCTGACGAGCGATGTGCGATGCGTCGCGGACACGCTGGGACTTTTTTTCCCCACAGTGCTGGACACTGCCAACAGCCTATGGGACATACACTTGGATGTATGGCGTAAGCATATTTTTCTCGGTGGCATCATCAGTGCTTCAGGGTGTCGACGTGAACCGCTCCCCGGGTTCATCGCGGGCCCCGCGGTTCCTCCGGCCCGCATCCCCTAACAAGATCCCACCCATGAAGACGACGACGTCTCCGAAGAAGGGCTTTACGCTGATCGAGCTGCTGATCGTGGTCGTGATCATCGGCATTCTGGCCGCGATCGCGATCCCCAAGTTCGCCAACACGAAGGTGAAGGCATATACGGCCGCAATGAAGTCGGACCTCCGCAACCTGGTGACGGCCGAGGAATCGTTCTTCGCGGATTCGGGCACCTACGTGATCTACGGTGATACGACGAAGCTGCGATTCAAGCCGTCAACGGGCGTGTCGACGCCGAGCATCCTGGTCGGGCAGGGCTACTGGTCGGCGACCGTGACGCACTCGCAGATCCCGAGCTTCACCTGCGGCATTGCCGTGAACACGGTGAACCCGCAGGTCGGTACGGCGGGCGACGGCGAGCCGGCGTGTTAGTAAGCGACCGCGGATGGCCTGACGGTCACACGGACGAAGAAGGGCACATCGGACTCGGTCCGGTGTGCCCTTTGCCGTGAGGCGTTCTTAGGACGAGGAGGACGCGCTCATCTGGGGCTGGTGGTAGAGCCTCCGCCCTCTCTGCCAGCCCCGTCGAAAAAGCCCGCGATCGCCCACCCGATCACTTTGGGCGTGAAGATCGGCTCGTCGTGTCCGGTGTGCGCTCGCAGGAGGTCTTTCACCTCGACGAGCGTCTGCCCAATGGCCCTACCCGACTCGCGCATGGCACGGCCGTAGGCGCGCACGATCGAC
>JBJMNM010000327.1:0-9142 GCA_045804305.1 Gemmatimonadaceae bacterium
AAGCTGCGCCCGGTTCGCCAGCACCGTCTGCTTGTCGTCCGGCATGCTGACGAGGAGCTCGATGTTCTGCTTCATGAGCTCTCCACGAGCGAGATCGAGCGCGCCCTGCACGACCGCTCGCAGATCGAGCGGCTCCCGTGCGAGCTCGTCGCGGCGCAGCAGGTCGCGAAGCTGGCCGATCACCCCACCCGCGCGGCGCGCATCGCGCAGGATGTCCGCCGCAACCGCCCGAAGCTCGGCGACGTCGATCGTGGCCTCGCCGGCCAATCGCTGCGCGGCGTGCGCGTTCAACGCGATCGCGCCGAGCGGCTGCCCCACCTCGTGCACGATCGTGGCGGTGAGCTCACCGACCGTGGCGACGCGCGCCAGGTGGGCGAGCGCAAGCCGCCGCTGGTCGGCCTCTCGCTGGGCTTCCCGCTGATCGGTGATGTCGTGACTCACCCCGATGATCCGGAGAGGCTCGCCGTTGGCCCCACGCTCGAGGCGGGCGCTCGACGCGAGCCACCGTTCCTCACCATCCGGCCGCTGGATCCGGCTCTCGTCCACGATCGTTCCGAGCTGGTCGAAGGTGCTCTCGATCCGGCCTACGATCTCCCGGATGGATGCGTGAGGAACGAGACGCTCGAGGGCGATCGTGGGATTCGTGCCCGGCGCGATGCCGAGCATGGTGTAACAGTGGTCGCTCAACCAGACCTCGCCAGTCCGGATCTCGAAGCTCCAGAAGCCGATGTCGGCCGTCGTCGCCGCGAGGGACATGCGCTCGTCGTGCTCGCGCATCGCCTGCTCGATCCTTTTGCGGTCCGTGATGTCGATGGCGATGCCCATCACGCGGAACGGGGTACCGTCGGGGCGGCGCAGCACCATGCCGCGGGCGAGGATCCAGCGCGCGCTGCCGTCCGTGTGCCCCACCTGGACCTCCCGCTCCGGGATGAGCGTTGCGCCATTCGCGCCCGCGATCACGTGCTCGCCCGACGACGAGATGACGTACTCGCCTGTCGTCGCCGGTTGCTGCTCCCCTGCCGTCGCCGGCGGGCGCTCGCGCGTCGGCGGCGTCGCACTGGTGGGCAGGTGGTCTATCAGCTCGGCGTAGGCGCGACTCTGCGCCGTGAGCTGTCCCGTCATCTTCGTGAACACGTCGTCGCCGGTGACCTGACCGGTCTCGAGGTCGGCCGACCAGATGCCGATGTGCGCCGTCTTGATCGTCAACCACAGGAGGCGCTCGCTCTCGGCTGCCTTGAGCTCCGCGCGTCGCCGCTCGTCGGTCGCGGTGGCGAGCAGCGAGAGCGGAATGCCGGTGAGGAAGAGGAAGAGCTGCAGCGAGAAGGCGTTCTGCGCCGGCGCGAGGGTCGTGAATGGGCCAACGCCGTGCAGCGCACCCCACAGCGCCAGGAATGTCACGATGCCGAGGCAGATGCCGATGCCGAGCGGTCCGAACCTGGCGGCGGCCCACAGCAGCAGCGGAATGGGCGCATAGAGCAAGGCCGGCCCCACCGGCCACACGTCATCCGGAAGCCAGAACGCCGCGATGCACACGAGCGACAGGGCAATGGCGAGCGCGATGCCTTCCATCTGGCGTCGCGTCGGCGCCGCGCGCAGTGCCGTGAGCAATCGACCATCGATCGCGAGGGCGATCGGAACGATCGTCTGCGTGGCGAGCACGTTCGAGAAGAAGCGCGTTCGCCACACGGTCCAGTATGGGCTCTCTCCCCAGCCATTCCACGACACGAATGCCGCGTCGAGGAAGGAGGAGAGGAAAGTCGCCAGGAAGGTGGCGTACAGGACGAACACGCCGAAGTTGCGGGCCGAATCCAGTCGCACGCGTCCGGGCACGAACCGCCGAACGAGCCACGCGCCCACCACTGCCTCGAAGCAGTTGCTGGCGAACCAGCAGAGCACCATGGCGAGTGGCACGCCACCGCTCAGCTCGACGTAGAGGTGAACCGGCAGCGCGGCGAGCAGCAGCACCCACCATGCCGACCTCGGAGCGAGCAGGAGCGCGGCGAGCAGCACCGCGTTCGGCGGCCAGAGCGCCGCCACGGGTGAGGGACCGAAGGTCAGGGCCAGGCCCATTCGCGCCCCGACCCAGTAGGCGCCGGCGGTCATCAGCGCCGCAAGCACGATCTGCCTGGACGTCCAGTGCGCTCCCGTGGTCCGGGTGACGATGCCCTGATCGTCAGTACTTATGAGGTTGCTCCTTCAGTCGGCAATGAACTCGATATGGGCAACCTTCGTCGGCGCGCGACCGGACTCCATCCAACCGCGCATCGATCTTGTCCGTCAGGGAGGGGACAGTCAAGGCGGAAGGACACCATGCGTATCGGGTCGGCGAGCAGCCGTCGGGATACGCAGGTGCAACCTGCATCGGTCGAGCGCGGTGTGCATTGGCCTTTGTGCCTACGTCGCGAAAAAGGTGCGGCACCGTGAATCGGCCCAAGGTCTCATGGTGGCGTGGCTTGGCGCATCCGAAGATGCCGGGAGGCAAGGAGGCCCAATGAGTCGCACCCGCGTCGCCGTCGCCGCCGTCTTCATCGCAGCGCTCGCCTGTGGCGGCGGAGCCACGTCGCTCGCGACCACCTGGAGCGCGCCGGCAGCGGAACGATTGCCGTTCCATCGCGTGCTCGCGACCTTCGTATCGGTCGACGCGCCGCTGCGGCGCTCGATGGAAGACAGGCTCGCGGCGCGAATCCCCAGCTCCTTTGCCGCCTACCGGTCCGTCCCCGAGCTGTCGTTCAGCGACCGCGAGCTGTCGCGCGACCAGTTGCGCGGCAAGCTGTTCGACGGGGCGGTCGTGATGCGCGTCGTGGACGTGCAGAACGTGGAGACCTACCGACCGGGGAATACCTGGTACAGCAGCTATCCGCGCTTCTACGACTTCTGGGGAACGTCGTGGACGGTGGCGCGTGCTCCTGGACACGTGGTCACCGGCCGGACCGTGTTCGTCGAGACGGTGATTTATTCGCTGTCCGATGACAGACTCGTCTGGGCTGGTCGCACGGCGACGGAGAATCCCAGCTCCATGGCGGAGCTCGCGGAGCGTACCGTCGACGCCGTGGCGAGGGAGCTGGGCTCGACTCAGCTCATTCGCTAGGCGGGCTCCGTGGCGAGGCGATTCGCGCGCGGCTGACGGGCCACACGGTCGCGATGCAGGCGCAGGGTGAAGGTGCTGCCATGACCATTGCTGCTCGCTTCGAGCTCCCCGCCCATGGCGGCGGCGAACTCGCGGCTGATCGGCAGGCCGAGCCCCGATCCGCCCAGCCCGTCGAGCGTGGGGATGCCAAGCTGCACGAACGGCTCGAAGATCTGACCGAGCTTGTCGGACGGGATGCCATTGCCGCTGTCGGTGACGGACACGGCGACCCATTCGCGACCGGTTCGCCGAGCGCTCACGGTGACGGAGCCGCCGCTGGGCGTGAAGCGGACCGCGTTGGCCACCAGGTTGATCAGGATCTGGTTCAGCTTGCCGGCGTCGGCGCGCACGAACTCGCGTCTGGAAGGCTCGACGTGGAGCGCCACCTTCCGGTCCGCGGCGATCGGGGCCACGACGATCTCCGCCGACGCCATCGCGTCCCCGACCGACACGCGACGCAGATCGTACCTGACTCGTCCGACTTCGACGCGCGCGAAGTTGATCAGGTCGTCGATCACGCTCAGCATCGTGGCACCGCTCCGTGCGGCGCGCGCGAGCATCTCCTGGTGGCGAGCGGGCAGAGGCTCCGTGCCCTCGAGGCGCATCAGATCGAGATATCCGATGACGGACTGCAGCGGCGTGCGCAGCTCGTGGCTGATTCTGGCGAAGAACTGCGACTTGGCCTTGCTGCGAGCCTCCGCCCGCTCGCGTGCGTCCTCCGCGAGCTCACGCAGATGCACGTTCTCGAGCGCGGTGGCCAGCACGCTGGCGTACATGAGCAGCAGCGGGCCATCCGGTACCGCCTGACGCGTTCGATGCAGCAGCACCAACAGCCCCAGCACATTGGATGTATCCGTGGAGAGGGGCACGGCCGAGAGGCGCGGACAGCGGAGCGCCTGCATGGGACCCCGAAGCTCGGCGCCGAGGTTGGCCGTGCAGCTCACCGACACCGGACGCCGCTGGGAGTAGGCGATGCCGAAGGGCCCGATGCCGGGTCGATGAATGCCGAACTCCGACGCCTGCTGGGGCGTCATGCCATGCGCCAGCGCCGGATACAGATGTCCCGACAGCGGATCGTGGAGCATGAGGAGTCCCATCGGGGCGCGCTCGAGCGCAATGGCGAGCGCGAGGGCCGATTTCATGTCGAGCGTATGAAAGACGCTGTGCTCCCGTCCTCCTCCCAGCATGGTGCCTCGCCTGTGGTCGACACCTCAGGGTAGGCCGCTCAGCCAATCCCGCTCATTGCCTCTTGTGCCATGTGACGACATGCGCACGCGCGTGGATCACGGCGGTTGGAAGCCGCCGGATGATGGACCAAGGGTCCACTTCGGGCCGCCGCAAGGGCGGACGTAACTTTCTACCTGGTGCGTGTAGATGCCGCTTTTGATCTTGCCGTTCGGCGCGGTTGCATTCACAATGGAGGTCGGGACCCAAGTTGAGCGGCGAACGACGTCGTGCCGTCACGATCGGTTCCGACCCGGCGACGAGGTGGTATGAGCGCGGTTCCGATACCCACGGTGGCAGTCGTGGACGACGACGCGGCGATGTGCAAGGCGCTGGAGCGATCGCTCAGCGGTCACGGTTTTCGAGTACGCAGCTTCACGTCGGCGCGCCAGTATCTCAATGAGCGCGATGCGCTGGATCCGGAGTGCATCGTGGCCGACATCAACATGCCCGAGCTCGACGGCGTGGGCATGCGCCGGCTGGAGCGCGAGAGCGGCCACGACGTGCCGACCGTGTTCATCACCGGGCGCGTGGACGTCAGCACGGCGGTGCGCGCAATGAAGGAGGGGGCGCTCGATCTGCTCGAGAAGCCCGTGGAGGAGGCGGTGCTGATCTGGACGGTGAAGCGCGCGATCGACCGCTCCATCGTGCTGCGCGCCGCGCGTCGCGAGCTTGCCACCGTCTGGCACTCCCTCGATCTGCTCACGCCGCGCGAAGCCGAGGTCTGTGCGCTCGTGGCGACGGGCCGGCGGAACAAGCAGATCGCCGCGATGATCGGAACCACCGAGAAGACGGTGAAGGTGCATCGTGCTCGCGTCATGCATAAGCTCGGTGTGCACTCGGTCGCGGAGCTGGTGCGACTCGTCGATCTCGTGCTCGGCGACACGTCGAACGTGCTGCCCTCCTCCACCGACCGGCACCTCATCGACCGTCCTCGCGCCGTCGAGCTGATGTCGTCGGCACTGGCGGCGGACAACTATTTCTGAGCTGAGCGCACACAGCGGCAGATCGTGGCCCTTCGCCCAATTGAGCGGGTGATGCGCCGCCGGCATCCTCCGCAGGTCGACGCGCACCGTAGCGCGTCGCGGATGTCGCGGAGCCTCATGCGGGTATCCATTGCAGTCCCGGAGATGCCGCGCCTCCCGCTGACGATCGTCGGAGGCGACGCGGGCGCCGGCAAGACCACGCTGCTCGGACAACTTCAGGGACAGGAGCACGTCGTCGGCGTCGCCACGCTGCTCGACGTGGGCGATCTGTCGGCCGATCTGGCGGAGCTGCGTCCTCGCCTCGACGCGTCGGCGCACGTGCTCATCGAGGCGCGCGGCGACTCGTCGCTGCGCCGCGTCGCGGGCTACGGCTACATGCCGGGCTACCGCCTGGACGGCATCATCGTGGTCATGAACGCGCGGGACATCCATGACCGACTCCCGGATGGAGCGCTTCGCGGTCACATGACCACGCACCTGCGCGACGCCGACATCCTCATCATCAACAAGCTCGACGTCGTGGAGAGCGGGAAGCGCACGCTGCACCACGCATGGCTCGACGACGAGCTGCCGCGACTGCGGGTGATCGAGACATGTCAGGGCAAGGTCGCCGGTTCCCTGCTGCTCGGCGTGTCGCCCGACGTCGCACGACAGGATGCTCGCGCCGTGCCGGGCAACTGGGAGACGACCTACCGTCCGCCGCGCCGGAATCGTCTGATGCGTCGCACGGAGCCGGAGGAGCCCCGCTGCCGCGTGTGGAGCATCCAGACGCCCGAGCCGATCGCCGCGCAGCGCTTCCGAACGTGGATCTCGCTGCTGCCGCGCACCGTCGTTCGCGGGCGCGGCGACGTGCTGATCGAGGAAGATCCGCAGCTCCGATATCAGTTCAACATGATCGGACACCGATGGCACCTGCAGCGCGAGCGGCCGTGGGGATCCACCGCGCCGGAAACGCAGCTGACGCTCGTCGGCATGTAGCGCTGTTGTCCCATCGTGCCATGACCCATCGTGCCATTTCCGCCCTCCGACGGATGGATGACGTTGCCTTTGACCTCATCGGAGTTGCGGTGTGCTGCACCCGTTCATCAGTTGCCCGGCCCCTCGTGCCGGACGAATCCATTTGCTGCTCGCGAGCACGGCGTTTCACGCCGCGATGCTCGGCTTCGCGATCAAGCCCGCCACCCAGGCCCGGTTCTCGAGCGTTCCACGCGCCGTGGAGGAAGTTCACTACCTGACGCTCTCGCTCGGGGCGAACCGCCGTGAACACGTCGGCAAGCCCCATCGCACGTCGCGTGGGACGCTCCACCCGCTCCCGCCGCTCCGCCCTCCGCAGATCGGTCCGATCGATCTCGCATTCGCGCTCACGCTCGTGTCGGCACTGCCATCGCTTCCGACACCGTCATTTCCCGTCATGGTGGATTCTCTCTGGGGCGACCCCGCGAGCGATTCGCCATTCGGCCACCCGGACCGCGCCGCGCGCGACGCGGGACGGAGCCTCGGCATCGGGGCGGATTCCGGCGTCTTCATCGCCGCCACTGTCGAGAAGGGGGCGGTGGGAACGAACGAAAACCGGAAGCCCGTCTACCCGTCCGATCTCCTCAATCGGTCCGTGGAGGCGAGATTCTCCGTCTTCTTCGTCGTCGACACCACGGGACGCATCGACGTCACGACGATCGAGATCCCGCCCTCCGTCCACGTGCACTTCGCCAAGGCCGTGCGCGACGTCCTCGTGCAGTGGCATTTCTTTCCGGCGGAGGTACGCGGTCGTCGCGTGCGGCAGCTCATCGAGCAGCCGTTCGAGTTCCGGATCGTGAACACGCGCCTCGCCCGCCTCTCGGACTGAGCCAACGGCCCAAGGGCCAATGGGGCGTTCCGCGTCCACGATCCAATGTGCGCACATGGAAGCATGGAAGCCACCGACCTCGGTGCTGCACACCCGCATCGGCGCCATCGAGCTCGATGCGGGGCTGCCGGCGATGATGCGCGACGCGGAGCACCTCTTCGACGTCGTCGACTTTCAGCGCGCGTGTCAGGCGTACTTGTGGAGCCTGCCGCTGGTGGGCTACGCGCAGTGGCAGCATTCGGCGCGCAGCGTGTTCGGCATGCGCGACATCGACATGGTGGTCTACGAGAGCCTGGCCGACCGACTCGGGCTGTTGACCGCCAATCCCGCGGTCACCTACATCGTCGGCCTGCCCGACCTGTCGCGCACGGGGGCGCTCGTCGTGGACTATCCCTCCGGCAGCTCCGCCGGCGCGATCATCGACTGCTGGCAGCAACCCATCACCTTCCTGGGTGAAGCGGGGCCGGACCGGGGGATGGGGGGGCGCTATCTCGTCGTCGCGCCGGGCCAGAAACCGCTCGCCAACGTATCCGACTTCGTCATTCGCTCGCCGACCACGAACGTGTTCGTCGGGTTCCGCGCGCTCGACGCGGATCCGGCGCACGCCAACGCGCTCATCGAGCGCTTCAGCATGTCCTCCTACGGCGTGCGCTCGCAGGCGGAGCCGACCTGCTTCCTGCACCCGCATGGACGCGCCTGGACCCAGGTCCCGCCGCACGGGCTCGCGTACTGGGAGCGGCTCGCGGATGCGCTGCAACGCGAGGCCGCGGCCGAGCGGGACCTGGCGATGCTGGCCCTGCTCGAGCCGCTCGGCATCAGCTCGCGTCGACCGTTTGCACCCACGACGCGGCAACGACGGATCCTCGAGGACGCCGAGCAGGTGGGCGCGCTGATGGCTCAGGCGACGGCCTTTTACGGTAGGCCCGCAGAGGGGCGGTACCGACCGCAAGCGCACTGGCGCGAGGTGACGTCACCCGACCGCGTCCCGGAGAATGGCGCGCGCGACCTGGTCGACGAGCGAGCGGCGTTCTTCTACAAGGCGGCCGCGACGAGCGCCGGTCTGCTCGCCGGCGCACCCCGTAGGGAGCAGGCCTGCCTTGGGGTCTATCACGACGAGAACGGGCACTCGCTGGACGGCGGCAGAGCGTACCGGCTGCGCGTGCCGCCAAGTCCTCCGGCCGCGCAGTTCTGGTCGCTCGCCATCTACGACGCCGAGCAGCGCTGCCTCATCAACAATGGCCGCAACGTGGCAGACCGGTCGTCGCGCGATTCACTGCATCGGAATCCGGACGGCTCGACGGATCTCTACCTCGGACCCATGGCTCCGCGAGGAGAGGAGACCGACTGGATCGCGACGATCCCCGGACGCGCGTGGTTCGCCTACTTCCGTCTCTACGAGCCATTGCCGCCGTTCTTCGCGCGGCAGTTCGACCTTCCCGATTTCGTGCCGCTGAACGACCACGAGTAGTCCCAAGGTCCACTAGGCCCACTGCGTGACGTGCCTCACAATGGTCCGCATGAGCACGCGTACCCACCTCCATACCATACCGCGCACGACTGCCCGCGCCATCAGCGAGCCGTCTCATTGGGATTGGGAGATGGTGTGGATCCCGGGTGGGGAGTTCCTCATGGGCTCCGACCGCCACTATCGGGAAGAAGGGCCGGCGCATCCGGTGCGGGTCGACGGCTTCGCCATGGACCGGTTCCCCGTCACGAACGCGCGCTTCCGGCGCTTCGTCGAGGAGACGTCATACGTCACCCACGCCGAGCTCACGCCGAACGCGTCGGACTACCCGCGCGTGCTGGCCGACATGCTGTACGCCGGCTCGCTGGTGTTCGTGCCGCCGGCCGCCCCGGCCGATCTGCGTCTCCCGCTCTGGTGGCAGTTCATGCGCGGCGCGGACTGGCGTCACCCGCTCGGCCCGGGAAGCTCGATCGAGGGCCGCGACCACCATCCCGTGG
>JBJMNM010000328.1:0-4592 GCA_045804305.1 Gemmatimonadaceae bacterium
CTGGTCTCGGCCGATCATCCGGCTCGAGGAAGGCTACGTGGCGTTCCTGCCCGTGGCGTTCGTGCTCCTGCTGATCGCGATCTTCGCGGGCAAGGGACACATCTTCCCCTGGACGCACGAAGCACCGCCCTCGCCCGAGAAAGCGGTCTGGTACAACGCCGGATTCCTCACGGCGCGCGACCTGATCGCCTTCGCGGTCATCACGGTCCTGTCGCTCTGGTATATCTACACCTCCGTCCGGCTCGACGTCGGACTCATTCCCGAATCGGGTGCGCGGTGGGCGGCCGGAATTCGCGCGCGCATGCGTCGCGGCTTCCGCGACGAGCGTCGTGAGCTGCACAGCACGCATTCGCTTCAGGGATACCTGGCCGTGTTCCTCGCGCTCTCGTTCGGTTACGGCTGGTCGATTCTCGCGTTCGACCTGTCGATGGGACTGTCGCTGCACTTCCAGAGCACGCTGTACGGCTGGTGGTTCTTCATGGGCGGGTGGCTCTGCGCGCTCACCACCTTCACGCTGCTCGTGATGGCCTGGCGGCGGTATCTCTCCGCCGAGGCGTTCATCGGCGAGAATCACTTTCACGACCTCGGCAAGCTCTGCTTCGCGTTCACGGCCTTCTGGGGCTACCTCACCTTCGGCCAGTACCTGGTGATCTGGTACGGCAACCTGCCGGAGGAGTCCCACTGGCCGCGGCTGCGCCTCATCGCCCCGTGGGTGAACTGGTCGGTGGCGGCGGTGCTGATGGTGTTTTTCGCGCCCTTCTTCGGGCTGCTCTCACGCGCCGCGAAGGTGTTCCGCCCCACGCTCGCCCTCTTCACGACGATCAGCCTGCTCGGGATGCTGCTCGTGCGGTTCCTCGAGGTCTATCCGTCGCTGTACGGCGAGGCGACGAGCGCCCCCTTCGGTCTCTGGGAGATCGCCATCGTGCTGGGCTACGCGGGACTCTGGGGCGCGTGCTACCTGGCGTTCATGAACGCCTTCCCGCGCGTGCGCGTCGTGCTGATGACGTCGCTCTATCGCGACGAGGTCCAGGTGCCGGTGGATCCCACGACGATGGAGCCGCTGCCGGCGCACGAATAAACGCTCGATCTCCTCAGGCAAGCAGGGCCTTGAGCGCCGCCAAAGGTACCGCTCCCGTATGCCGCTTGGCTTCCTTCCCATGCCGAAACACGATCGTGGTAGGGATGCCGCGGATCTGAAAGCGGCCGGCCGTCTGCGGTGACGCGTCGGTGTCGAGCTTGGTGATGAGCGCCCTGCCCACAGACTCCCGTGCCAGCTGATCCACCGCCGGTGCCATCATCTTGCACGGGCCACACCAGTCCGCGTAGAAGTCCACCAGCACGGGAATGTCGGTGCCGTTCACGACGCGGTCGAAGCTCTCGTCGTCGACGAGGACCGGATGGTCGAGGGCGATCGGCGTCCCGCAGTTGCCGCACTTGGGCCCCTTGTCGGCCTTCGTGGCATCGATGCGATTCCATTTCTCGCAGTTGGTGCAGCGGATCGTGATGTACTGCTTCGTCGCCGATCCCGTCGGTGCCGCCGTCGTGCTCATCGTCGCTTCTCCCTGTCCCGGTGTCGCGTTACCTTACCTCTGCTGCAAGTTCCGGGGCGTTAGCTCAGCTGGGAGAGCGCCTGCTTTGCAAGCAGGAGGTCATCGGTTCGATCCCGATACGCTCCATCGACTTACCGGACTGTACTGGCGGAGCGGCGGGCGCGCGCCCCATTCGTCCCGGCGCGCGAGCTCAGGGTTGTGCACACCACGCGACAGCGCTCCCGGCATACGACAGCTCGCCTCAGAGAGGGAGAGGGCTTGTGCTCCCGCAGCTAGGTTGCCGCTTTGCCATCGCCGGCACACCGAGCCGACCGGTAGGTCGCAGGCCATGTCCGCCGGAGGGAGGCATTCACCGAACAACGTCCGCTCCCCGGAGCTCATACCCTGCGGAGCGGACGGCTGTTCGCCCTATGTGTCGCGCATTCGCGAAACGCGCACAAATCGCCATTTGCCATTCCGCTTCTCAAACAAGAGCGTCGGTTCGTGCTCATAGACCGCGATGCGCCGCTGACCGGACGGCCAGTTCACCTGCACTCCGACCTCAGCCTGAGATTCGCCTAGACGCTGCACGTTAATGCTGACGAGAGCACTGAAGCCTCGAAGCCGACACGTGTCAGGCCCTGCGGTACACACAACGACCGAATCTCCCGAGGCCGGCACGGCGTGAAGAATCTGCGCGAGCGTCGAGAGCTGCGCTGCTCCGCGCGTCCCTCCTCCGCGAAGTCGCGTCTCCAATGCAATTCGTTGACCTACGAACCGTCCAAGCAAGTGTTCCCGTGCGTAGGTGGCAGCAGCCAATTCGATTTCGGATGAGTCGCCCGGTGCCAGGGAGGCGGCCTGTGCCTGGACCGCCCCGCCACGCAGCGCAAGAATCAGCCATACCACAGGTGATATGCTCATACTCTCTCCCGTTGCCAGAGCTGAATTGGCTGAGACTACCCTAGCGGGCTATAGCAACGTTCGGCGGTCTGCTCGGGCACACCTCCGGTATCATCAATGCCGTAGTACGCATGTGTTGCCTCGTGAAGCATTGAAAGAGTCGTCTCTCTCGAATCCTTCAAAGTCTTGCTTGCTAAGTGAATGTCCGCATTGTTGTCGGTCCAGCCGTAAGACGCGAAATGAACGTCAGCCCATGGGGTGCCTACCCGTTCATCATTGTAGTACCTCACGTGACCATTTACGCGCAACATGCTGGCAAACTGGGCCAAGTTCACGCACTCAGGATCGCTGTGGTTTATGTGATTCAGTGCTGAATTTACGAATGTGATTTGACCGGCGGTGAGCGGGTATGTTTGGCACGGGATCGGACAGGAGTTGGCAGTGGCATCCGCAGTCTGCCTCGGACAACCGACGCCCGTCGGATCGACGCTGCAGTCGTCCGGTGGGGGCGGGGTCGACTTCCGAATATCATGACCGGCCGTCAGTACAGGCGCCGTGACATCGGTCGAGCATCCCCAAACTGTTGCGGCCATAGCCATCAAGACCAGCGTGCGCACTAGCTGTTGCCGCCACATGTGACACCTCTTCTGCTCGATTAGGTTGCCTACCTTCGCCAATGCGTCATTCGCGACGTGTTCGGTAACTGAACGGGACTTCATATCCTCCACCAAATCACGCCTCACAGCGCTCGAACCGCGCGTAGAACGTAGTGTATGAGCGCAAATGCGCAATCAAGCGTCTTAGTAGTCTCTTAGGCGTTCGTGAGAAAGAGTACATGAGATTGGTCTCATGTGATCCGGCGCTCGCGAAGCGAGCGGCATGGAGGTCAGCTTCGTCGTCACGTTACACTTGCTCGCGCGTGAACAAGCTGACCGCTCGGCTGTCTGACGGCGACGAGGTCGCCAGGAACAAAGCGTGCGACCGCAATCCGAACCGGCGTCGCCTGGTCAACTGGCCGGGCTTGCGAGCCGGGGACTGCCCAGCGGCGCGCCACCGCCCTCAGCCCTGCGATAACTGCGCTTGGTAAGAGCATTGAACGCGGAGGACGCGAGGGACGCAGAGGAGGGCCGCTCGGCCCAGCCATAGCGCAGCGAGACCAACCCCGCAACCCAGCCAAGTCGCCTCCCGTCGACCCCAAGCCCATTTCTTTGGCATTGAGCGGCCGCCGCGGCGGAGCGAGGGACTAGCCCGAGCGCCCCTCCCGTTGCGTGATCGTCCGGCCTCTGGGTCGTCCCTGCACAGAAGGCGGCACGGCTCTCCAGACGCAAGGATTCTCACCCGACTCCGAGCGCCCACCTGGCGGGAGATTCTGCCCGCGTGAAGGAGCCGCCGCGGACCGAGCCGGAGCGCATGGATAGTTCAGCCATACCGCGGGACGACCGACCACCGATCTGCCCACCCCGCTGGGACGCGCGAATCGCTGGCGGCCTCTTCCTCGGCTGGATCACGTTGGCGCACACCTCCGCGCTGCTCGAGCTCTCGCCGGCAATCAGCGCTTGGTATCCGCCCGCCGCCCTTCTCGCCGCGGCCTGCATGCTCTGGGGTGCGCGCGCGCTCGTCCCCATCGTCCTCGCCGCCTGCACACTGGCCGTCTGGTCGGCGGACAGGACGACCGGGCTCGCGCGCGTGCTCGCCGTGTCGGCGCTGATCAAGGTCATCTACTGGTCCTTCGCTCGCACGCTCCGCGCACGCGACTTCGATCTGAGCTTTTCCCGGCCCGCCGACGTCACACGGTTCGGCGCCGTCTTCCTGGTGGCGGCCGGGGTCGCCGGCGCCGTCGTGACGGTCGACACGCAGGGACTCTCCGGCGTCCTTCGTCCGTACGGCCTGCTCGCGCTGCGCACCTTCTGGGTTGGCGACGTCGTCGCTGTCATCGCGCTGGCCCCGGCGTTGATCGTCCTCGTGTGCTGGCTCGCCGAGGTCACTCCCGAGTCGGCGCGTGCACTGCTGCGCCGGCTGCCTGACGTTCTGACGCCGCTTCGCGTGCTCCAGCTCGTGAGCATCCCGATCGCCCTGGCGATCTCCAAGGAGCTGGCGCCAACCATCGGCTTCTTCGCCTACGCACTCTGCTTCCTGCCGCTCGGTTGGATCGCGCTCGAGCAC
>JBJMNM010000329.1:0-4817 GCA_045804305.1 Gemmatimonadaceae bacterium
CGCCCGAGTACGAAGGCCACGGTCGTCCCCGCCGTCGCGGTGATCGTGGACACCAGGAAGACGATCGCGAGTGAAAGCCGCCCGTGCGCCGCGAACGCCGACGCGGTCACCAGTGTGCTGTCGGTCGGGAAGGGGATCGCGATCCCCTCGCAGAAGATGAAGGTGGCGACGATGAGATACCCGTAATCGGCGATCAGTCGTCCGAGATGGTTTATCATGAAGTGCGCATGGGCCGAACGGGTGGGTTGTCCCTTAATGCAGGAAATGCGCTCCGCTGATGGCGCGCATGGCCCGCAACCGTCTGGACGGGTCGGTCGTCTGACGGTACATATTGGGCTGACACCCGCCTGCCCGCGCAACCGTAGAGAGACGCATGATCCAAGTCACCGTGATCCAGGCGCCCGCGCCACCCACTCGCGCCGGCGCACCGCCAGGCAGCGGCCCATACATCGTCACGAAGGGCGATGTCGATCGCGCGCTGTCCAACGTGCCGATGACCGCGCAGGACATTGCCAACCTCAAGGCGCGGCGGTCGGAGCTATCCAACCAGCTCAATTCGGCCGATGGTCGTCGCCGCGAGCTGCAGAAGCAGCTGATCAATGCCAGCGGACCGCAGGATCGGGCCGGCCTCGAGCAGCGCATTGGCGTGCTCGACACGCGCATCGCCGGCCTGGAGAACGACCTCGGCGACGTGGGGCGGCAGCTTTCGTCAGCGCCGGCGGCGCTGGCGACCAACCGGCAGGACGGCATCGTCCTCGGCCCAACCGCGCGCTCCAGACTGGCGCAGAATGTGGCGCCGATCTCGATCGTGTTCACCATCTTCGTGCTGGCGCCGCTCGCCATCTCCATCTCGCGCGGCATCTGGAAGCGTGGGTCCCTGCCGCGTCAGGCTTCCTCACCCGCGGATGCACAGCGGCTGGAGCGCATGGAGCAGGCGATGGAGGCCATCGCGATCGAGATCGAGCGCGTATCCGAGGGGCAGCGCTTCGTGACGCGATTGCTTTCCGATCAGCGGGCCGGCGCACCGCTGGCGGCGGGACAACCCGCGAAGGACGCGGCTCGCGTTCCAGTCAAGCAGACCACTCCGGTGTAGCGCAGAGCGACGCGTCGACAGTCGTCGGCTCTATGCCTTCCAGCTGAGATCGGAGAGTTCCGCTTCGGTGAGCTTCATCCAATCCCGCGGGTAGTCTCGTACCCGGCGCACCGCACCCTCGCTGGAGAAGATGAGGGAGCGGCCCTTCCGGCGGTCGTATTCCGAGAATGACTGCTCGTGAACTTGCCAGCTCACGCCGTCGGCGTCCACGAACGTCCGCACCGCGTGGCTGGCGTCGCGCGCATGAACGTCATGCCCGCGCCCGTGCTGTTCAGTCATGGCCCATGACGCGAGAAATCCGATGGGACGCGCTCGAGAGACTCTCGTGGCGCGCCGGGGAAGGTACCACCTCGCGGCGGATGGGAAAGGGGTCGATCTTGCGAGCTCCCGACGTCGAACGCCGAATTCCGGGGCCGAGGCACCCCGTCCATCACGCCATGTCCTCATTCCTCGACCACTTCTCCGGCATCGCGGCTTCGTATGCGAGCTACCGGCCTCGCTATCCGGCGGCACTGTTCGCGTGGCTCGCCGACCTTGCTCCTGACCGAAAGCTGGCGTGGGACTGTGGCACCGGGAACGGGCAGGCCGCCGAGGGGTTGGCTACCTATTTCGGCGACGTCGTGGCGACCGACCCGAGTGTGGCGCAACTGACGAATGCCTCTCGCGTGAACCGCGTTGCCTACCTGGCCATGACTGCCGAGCAGGCTGCCCTGGCCGGCGATGCGGTGTCACTCGTGACGGTCGCGCAGGCGCTTCACTGGTTCAAGCGTGAAGAGTTCTACCGCGAGGCCGGTCGCGTGTTACGCCCTGGCGGCGTGCTCGCGGTGTGGAGCTATCCCCTCGCCGTCATCGATCCCCACGTGGACGCGCTCCTCGGCCGGTTTCACACCGAGACCGTTGGTCCCTATTGGCCGACCGAGAGATCGCTCGTCGACTCGGGGTACCAGGGCATCGAGCTGCCATATCCCGAGCTGTCGGTGCCCGCTTTCGAGATGGAGGCCGAGTGGGACCTGCACCAGCTCGGGGGCTACCTCACGACCTGGTCAGCGGTGAGCCGCTACCGTGCCCAGCGTGGTGAGGATCCGGTGCCGGCCATCATGGGCGCACTGGGTGAGGTCTGGGGAAATCCGGACGACAAACGCCGGATCCGCTGGCCGCTCGCCCTACGCGTCGCCCGCAAGGTTGATTGAGGCGGAGGTGTCGCATTCCTGCTCGATCGGAGCGACCAAAGCGGCCAAAATGGGGCAATCTGAGCCGACGCGGGCAGCAGACAGTGTTTTTTGTGGATGTGGTCCATCGCACAACGCAATTTTTCGTGCAGAATGCCCGCCTGTCGTCAACCATCACACAGCGAACATTCGACCGAAGGCATCGGACTGGCTGACCGATCCGGAGAGTGCGAGCGCAGATCGAGGGTCAAGTTGACCGCCATAGTGACGCAAATCACGTGGCCTTCGCGTTGCCAATACGCGTCGTCCTGCGCTGCCCCTTCAGCTGAGCTCGTAGCCGCCGCCGGTCGCGATTGCACTCGAAGGGTTCCCCCAACGCATTATTCCCATGCGCAATCGCCTGCTGGCTTTGACTCTTTTGGCCGTGCTGGTCGCGTCCAGCGCGTGCTCGGATGCGACCGCACCCTCGAGCCTGACCGCGCCTGAGGGCGCCGCCGGCTATCACGGCGCGCAGTTGGGACAGCACGATGACGGGTGGAGCGGCCAGACCTCCTTCCAGGTGACGATCGATCCCCGCCGGAACAACGAGCTCCATTTCGGTCCGTACACCTTGTCGCTGCCCGCGGATGCGGTCTGTCGCCTCCACAACTCCGGCTATGGCATGTCCAGCTTCGACGAGCCATGCCAGCCCGAAAAGCATCCGGTCGCGATAAGCGCCAGGCTGAGACAGGATGCCCAGGGGCGTCAGCGCATCGAGCTGCAGCCCGCGATGCGTTTCAATCCGACCACGACAGTCGTCCTGTCGATGTACGTTGGACAGGCTGCGCTGCTCTCGGCCGAGAGCTGGCGGATCCTGTTCTGTCCCGTTGGCGATCCGCAGGGATGTGTGGACGAGTCGCTGCTCGACCCGTCGCTCACCACCAAGATCGACTTCACGCGGGGGACCATCTACCGTCGCATCAAGCACTTCAGCGGTTATCTGGCCGCGGAGTCCTGAGTCGCGGAGTGCAGCGATGCGTCGTCCGAACACGATGATCAGGTAGCACCGGCCGGGGGCGTGCGCTCTCGAGCGCTGCGCCTTCCGGCCTTCACAATCTTCGCGTCACGCGGTTCATCTTCGTGGCCTCGTCTCCCAACGGTCCTCTCGCCCGCGTAACGCATCTCCGCCTCGTGGATAACGAGGGGGAGCAGCCATCGGCGCGCGCGCTCATCGACGAGGGCCGCACGCTGGACAAGCTGGGCCAGCGAGCCGAAGCCCGGGTGCTGTACGAGCGCGCGCTGCGGAGCCTCGAGACCTCGTCGGCCTCCATGGCATCCATGCTGCTCCGGTGGATCGCACGGACGTACGAGGTGGACGCGGACTATCCCGCGGCGGCCGACTGCGCCGAAGCCGCCGTTGCCGCGGCCGAGCAGGGCGACGACCGCAACGCACTCGGACATGCCCTCAACATCCTCGCCGCGGCACGGTGGCGCGAGGGCAACCTCGATCTCGCCGAGCGGCTCCTTCACGAAGCGATCGATCGTGGCACGAGCAGCACCGATCCGCGCCTCCATGTCGACGTCACGACCAATCTGGGATCGCTGGCGAAGATCCGCGGCGATTTCCGTGAAGCGCTCCGCTACTACCAGGACGCACTGGCGCACGGCCGCCGTCATTCGCTCCTCGACAACATCGTCGGTACGCTGAGCAACCTCGGCGTAGCGAACATGGAGCTCGGCCGCTTCGACGCGGCCGAGGAATCGTTCACCGAAGCGCTCACGATCGCGAACGCGCTCGGCGGGCTGTCGGTTCGCATCGAGCTCGAGGTGAACTTCGCGGTGCTCGAGGTGGAGCGGCGCGACTACGCCGAAGCGAAGCGTCGCTGCGACAGTGCCATGGAGCTTGCCGCGCACCTTGGCGACCGCCGCGCCAATGGCGAGGCGGAGAAGGTCTACGGCATCATCGCCCGCGAGACGGGCGATCTGGTGGCCGCCGAAGCGCATCTGCAGCGCGCGCGGACCATGGGCGCCGAGGCGCGCGACCTCACGCTCGAAGGCGACGCCAGCCGCGAGCTCGCAGAACTGTATGGCCGACTGGGCCGCAACCGCGAGACGCTGCAGGCGCTCAACCGCGCCCACGTCTGCTTCACGCTGCTGCGCGCGCGCCACGAGCTCGCCGACGTCGGCCGCCGGATGGCGCGACTCGAGGGCGACTTTCTCGACGTCGTGCGCAAGTGGGGCGAGTCGATCGAGTCGAAGGACGTTCACACGCAGGGCCACTGCGAGCGTGTGGCCGACCTCGCCGGCGCGCTGGCCGCCAAGGCGGGGCTCGACGAGACGTCGCTGTTCTGGTTCCGCATCGGCGCGCTGCTGCACGACGTGGGCAAGCTGATCGTGCCCGCCGACGCGCTGAACAAGCTCGGACGGCTCGCCGAGGAGGAGTGGGCGCTGATGCGCCGGCATCCGGAGGCGGGCGTGGAGATGCTCGCCGACGTGGAGTTTCCGTGGGACGTCACGCCGATGGTGCGCAGCCATCACGAGCGGTGGGATGGGTACGGGTATCCCGACGGCCTCGC
>JBJMNM010000330.1:0-4511 GCA_045804305.1 Gemmatimonadaceae bacterium
GATCATGATGATCACGTCGCCGGGCTGGATCCCTGCCTTCTGCGCGGGGGAGCTGGCGTCGCCGAAGTCCTGGACGACCACGCCGCCGATGTCGCTCAGGCCGGCGTACGCCGCGTCGTCGGCACCGGCATCACGAACCGAGATGCCGAGGGCCGCACGCTCCACGTGCCCCGACTTGATGATCTGGCTCATCACGGCGCGGGCGAGATTGATCGGTACCGCGAAGCCGTAGCCGGCGTTGTAGCCGGTTGGGCTCTCGATCGCGCTGTTGATGCCGATGACCTCACCGTGGACGTTCACCAGGGGTCCGCCCGAGTTCCCAGGATTGATGGCTGCGTCGGTCTGGATGAAGTCCTGGATGCTGTGCTGCGACTGGCCGGGTAGCGCGAGCGCGCGACCCTTGGCGCTGACGATACCCTGGGTGACCGTGAAGGTCAGGTTCTCACCCAGCGGATTGCCGACGGCGAGCACCCACTCACCAACGCGCGAGTCATCGCTGTTGCCGAGCGGCGCGGCCGTGAGGCCGGTCGCATCGATCTTGATCACGGCCACGTCGGTGTTCGGATCGCGTCCGACGACTCTGGCCCTGTACTCGCGCCGGTTGAGCAGGCGCACGGTCACTTCGCTCGCGCCGTCGACGACGTGGTTGTTGGTGAGGATGTAGCCGTCGGTCGAGACGATGAAGCCCGAGCCGGACGCCACACCGCCGCCACGCGGCGCGCGGGGCGAGCCGGGATTGCCCGGCATGCCGGGCATGTTCCTGAAGAAGTCCCGGAGCTCGGGTGGCAGCTCATTCGGGTCGATGCCGCCCATACCGCGCGACCGATCGGACGCGGGCCGAGCTGCCTGCTTGGCCGTGATGTACACGACGCTGGGTTTCACGCGAGCGGCGACGGTCGCGAAGGCGTCGCTGAGGTCCACGAGCTTCGCCACGTCGCCGGTGCGCGGCGCGCGCGAAGTGATGACGGTGCTGTCGACGGCGACCGGAGTCGCGTGCAACAGTCCCGGATGCTCGGCCAGTGTGGCCGCGCCGGCGGCGGCAACGGCGATCGCCGCAATCGCGGGGAGCCGTCCCCGCCCATTGCGCCAGGTGCGCTTCATGTAATCGTTCCTCCTGAGGGGTTGCGGTGGATACGATTTGTGATACCCATCGCGGGCTGGGGAGTGCCAGCCGAATGAACCGCTCAGGCCGCTACGACTTCGTCGCATCCCATGACGCGATGAAGGGCCCCGGCATCGCCGGGGCCCTTCATCAATTCTCCTTCGTCATGCGAAGATCAGGGCATCCAGTAGCCGAACCCGAAGTCGACGCCGCTGACCACGGAGCCGGTCACCGTCACCTGCACGTCCCAGCCCCAGCCGTTCGGGCACGTCGTGCCGCCGCCAGGCATGGTCTGGTACTGTCCCGGACCCACCGGGGTCACGCACACGGTGTAGCTGCCCACTGCCACGTCCTTGAACGTGTAGTTGCCGACCGCGTCGGTCGTCGCGTTCACGGCCGAGGTGGCGCCCGTGAGCGTCACCGTCCAGGCAGCCAGGCCGACTTCGTCGGCATCGCGCACGCCGGTGAAGTTCGCGTCGTTGAAGATCGCGCCCGTCACCTGCGAGCCAGTCGCGGCAGGTTCCACAACCACCCCGCCGTCATCCTTCTTCTTGCCGCACTGCCCCTTCTTCTCTTCCTTCTTCAGAAACTTCCCATCCTGCTTCCAGTGGGCGCAGCCGTTGCTGTTGCGGCTGTTCCCCTGCGCGTACGACGTGGTCGCCAGCATCGGCGCGGCAACCATCGCCAGAAGGACTATCGAGACACGCATGGCGTTCTCCTATGTTCGGGCCGGAATTCCGGTGCTGCTGCGCACCTAGTATTCACCCTCGATAGACGCCCCACTGTGCGGCAAGTCACCCCACTTAACTTATTATTTTTCAATAACTTACCGCGTTTTGCAACACAGTCGTTCAACTTGCGAAAACCCCGGCAAAATGACCGTCGATCGGTCACGAAACCGGACGGATTAACCGCCCAGGGCGCGCGCTCCTGCTAGAGCAGCAGCAGCCCCTGCCGCGCCGCCGCGACAACCGCTTCCGCGCGGTTTCTCGCGTGCAACTTCTCGTACACGGCGGCGACGTGCGTCTTGACCGTGTGCTCGGAGATGCCGAGCCGCGGCGCGATCATCTTGTTGGCCAGCCCCTGCGCGAGGAGCGTCAACACCTCGCGCTCACGCGGCGTGAGTGGGATCCCCGCGGGGGCGCTCACGCTCGTGTAGGCCACCACCGGCCGCGACAGCGCGAGCAGCTCGGCGGATAGTATCGACGGCATCACTACGAGCCCCGCGTCCACGGCGCGGATCGCGCTCACGAGCTCGTCCCCGTCCACGTCCGTCGCGAGCACCGCGCTCGCACCAGACCCATACGCTTCGCGAGCCGCTTCCGCGTCCATCGGCGCGAGCAGCACGATCGTGGCCGGTCGGGTCGTGCGCGAGTCGAGGTCGCCCTCGTCGTGCTCCGACACTTCGCCGTGCGGCCGCGAGCGCGCCTCCGCGATCACCGCCACGTCGGCGTCATACTCCTCGTCCACGATGCGCAGATCGGGCTCGGCGGCGATCGTGGCCACGAGCCCCGACCGAACCTCCGGTGAATCGACGGCGACGAGGACGCGAATCATGCCGCTCGGTCAGGCGGCGCGGCGCGGTCGGCTGTCGGCCGCGCCGAGCCGCACCTCGCAGACGATCTGGCGCCCGCCGCGGCCCACGTCGAAACGCAGCGTGGACTCGGAGCCGGCGTCGCGCAGCAGCTCCGGCAGCTCGGCCGGCGAGCGGAATGCGCGGCCGGCGTGGCCGAGCAGCAGGTCGCCCTGACGAATGCCGGCGCGCGCTGCAGCGCCGCGGGGATCGAGCGTCGTCACCAGCATTGCCACCGACGTGGTGGGCGAGCCCACCGGTACGCGGACCCGCACCGGCCGCAGCTCGACGCCGAGGACGGGACGCGGTGTGGCCGCGGCCACCAGGCTTCGAACCGCGTCGACCGACACCGCGACTCCGAGCCCGCCAACGATCATGCTGTTCACGCCCACGATGCGCCCGCGCGCATCGGCGAGTGGGCCGCCGGAGTTGCCCGGCGCCAGGCGAATGTCGGCGACGATGTAGGGCGTGCGGCCCACGTCCGGCGCCGCATGCACGACACCCATCGCAAAGGCGTGCTCCACACCGAGCGGATGGCCCAGTCCGACCACCACGTCGCCTGGACGAAGAGTGGACGGATCACCGAGCACCGGCGTGGGCAGCGGTGAGCCGCCAAGGCGCGCGGTGTCCACGCGCAGCAGCGCGAGATCGCGCCGCCTGTCGCGCGCCACGAGCCGCGCGTCCGCGGTTCGACCATCGGCCAGCGTGATCGCCGCGGAATCGCCGGTGGCCACGTGCGCGTTGGTGACGATCGTACCGTCGGGCGACCACACGACGCCGGCGCCTTGCCCGCTCGATTCCTGTCGCGTCCGACCCCTGCCTGACGAGCTGCTGCGCACCACGACCGTGACGGCCCGCAGCAGCAGCGCCACGTGGTCGAGGTCTTCCTCGAGCGTTTCGCTCAGACGATTCAACATGTTCAGCTCCGTGGGTGTTCGTCGATGGTGAGCTCGAGCGTCATCGGTGCGCCGGCGCGAATGATGGTGGCCGACACCTTCCGGCCGACGGTGTCGGCGCCGAGCGCGGCGAACACGTCTCGCGGATCCTCGATCGGCTCGTTGTCCAGGCCGATGAGCAGATCACCGAGCAGAGCTCCGGCGCGGTCCGCGGAGGTTCCCGGCTGGACCGCCACGATCATCAACCCCGAGCGCGGTACTCGTCCGCCGATCGGCGACAGTCGCTCGCGGATCGCATCGGGCAGTGGCACGAGCTGCGTGCCGATGCCGAGGAAGCCACGCTTGCTCACGCCGCCGCTCGCGAGCAGCATCGCGACGACGCGATCGACCGTGGCGGCCGGAATGGCAACCGCCGAGCCGCGCGTGAGCCCCGACGTGCACAGGCCAGCCACCTGCCCCGACGCGGTCACGAGCGGGCTGCCGGAGAATCCGTCGTAGACCGCGACGTCGAGACGGACGAACCGGTCGATGCGTCCGCCGCGCGCGGTGCGCCACTCCGGCCCAACCGCGGAGACGACGCCGAGGCTGGCTGTCACCTCCGCGCCGGGACGGCCTATGGTCAACGCGAGCTGGCCGACGCGAGGCGGCGCGAGGTCGATGCTCGCCGGCTGCACCGAGTCGGCATCCACGCGCAGGATGCAGATGTCGGTCGCCGGATCCCGGCCCCCCATGCGCGCACGGACCTCGGTACCATCCGAGAGGACGACGGCGATGTCTTCGTCCTTCTGAACGGTGTGATCCGCCGCGACGAGGACGCCGGGCCGCCACGCGACGCCGGTGGACGGAATGCGCCGGCGCGCGTGAATGGCGACGACGCCGCGTGCCGAGCGGTCCACGGCCGCGGCGAGATCGTTGGAGAGCGCTTCGAGTGTGGTCGACA
>JBJMNM010000331.1:0-7093 GCA_045804305.1 Gemmatimonadaceae bacterium
ACCGACCGGTACAGGCCGCGCATTCCCGGATACGCAACGGAGCTTCCGAAGGCATAGGTGATCTCCTGCCAGAGGAACACCGGGTCGCCCGTTTTCGCGTTCGGGAGCGTGGGGTTGAGGCTCATCGTGCGCCCGCCGCGGACCCTGCCGCTGGCCGAGTCGCGGAAGACGATGGAGTCCACCTTGGCACCGGTCGCCGAGCTGTCCAGGCAAATCGTCGGGTCGCTATAGGAGGGCGGCGAGGGCGGCGAGCCGCTGGCCGGACGAAACTGGAATACGCCCGCCGAATCCCACGCCACGCCACCGTACGCCGCCATGGCGTAGAGCGCCGAGTCCACGGGGACCATGCTCGCGGTCGTCGTGCCCGAGGAATGCGCGCAGATGATGCCGTACACGTACGGCACGCGCACCATTATGGAATCCCGATTCGCCGCCTGGATGGCCAGGGTGTCCTGCACCATGCGCAGGTCGGTCATCATCACGTTGTAGGCGTCGCGCGTCACGCTGCGCGAGTTGCGGTAGGCTTCCTGGCTGTCAGCGAAGCGGCCCTGGATCATGAGCAGCTTCACGAGCGCGCCGCCCACGATGCCGAGAAGCACCAGGCCGATCATGAGCTCGATCAGCGTGAGACCGGCGCGCTGACGGGTCCGAGGTGTCGATGGAGTGCGCATCACGGTGTGGCGTTGAGAGGGCTGGACAGATTGGGCGACCGTCGGCGCAGCATGATCGAGTCTCGGTACTTCGCATCGGACGCGTTCTTGGTCATCGGAATGATCACGACCTTCACGGCGTACCGCAGGGAATCCCACTGGTTGTTCGTGACGCGATAGATGGTGTCGCGACGGATGAACCTGAGCGTCGGGATGCCGGACGGGATCGTGTCCAGTGTCCCGGCGGTGGAATATTTGGACAGCGAGTCGTACGGGATGGCGGCGTAGCGATTCATCTGCTGCACGACGATGTAGTTGCGCTGGGCGAACAGCTCGGCCAGCCGCGCGTTGGTGGCGATGCGCTGCGAGAGGAGGGCGAGCGAGCCGATCACGGTGGCCAGCATCGCGAGCGCGACCATGATCTCGATGAACGAGAATCCGGGGCGCTGCCGGCGGGGGTGGGAAGAGGGGGGCATCATTTCTTGATCACCCGAACGAGACCACCGCGCTGCATCGAGATCGTGCGCATCTGGTCCTTGTTGACGATGTGGATGTTGAGCGAGTCGGCGGCGAGGCCGGGAGGATAGATCTCGATCATCGACTTCGAGACCGTGAACATCGACTGGTTCAGCTTGTAGGGACTGTCCGGTCCCATGGTCCGCGTGCGGAACAGGAGGGTGTCCGAGCGATCGGTGACCAGGAACCGCACGTTGGCCGGGTCCCAGGCGATGCGGACCGGCTTGCGGTTGCGGCCGACGATGGAGAACGCCATCTGCAGGTCGTAGGATACGGTCTGCGCCGCTCGATCGAGCCGGACCTGGTTCACGATGCGCGTGAACCCGACCATGGCGAACGAGGTGATGACGGCGATGATCGAAAGGACGACCAGCAGCTCGAGCATGGTGAAGCCCGGGCGGGTCGTCGGTCTAGCGGTCTGATCCATAGAGCCCGTAGAAGCACTATCCAGGCCCGGATCCGTAAACGCATGTAGCGTCATATATGCCAATGCCTTGGAGCGTCATGGCTGCTACCGGAGCCGTGGAAATCCCGGCCCAAGTCACGGATTCTGCACTGTTTTCTCGCGCTCGCTACCTTTCTGACGCACCCCCCCGGTCGGCCGTCACCTCCCGCGGATCTTCCCAAGTCATGCGAATTGCGAAACTCGGTGTCGTCGGCGCCGGCACCATGGGGAGCGGCATCGCCGCCCTCGCCGCGTCGGCCGGAATCCCCGTCGTCCTCCTTGACATCGCCGGTCCCGAGGGCGACCGCAGCGGCCCCGCCAAGGCTGGCTTGGAGCGGGCCAGAAAAGCCCGGCCAGCCGCCTTCATGGATACCGCCCGCGCGTCGCTGATCACGGTGGGCAACCTCGAGGACAACCTCGAGATGTTGCGAGACGTGGATCTGGTGCTCGAGGCGATCATCGAGCAGCCCGGGCCCAAGCAGGCCCTGTATGCGCGCCTCGAGCCGCTGCTCAAGGCCACGACGATCGTGGCCAGCAATACGTCAGGAATTCCGATGCAGGTGCTGACCGAGGGACGCACCCCGCGCTTCAAGCAGCATTTCCTCGGGATGCACTTCTTCAATCCGCCCCGCTACCTGCATCTGCTGGAGCTGATCCCTACCGCCGACACCTTGCCCGACGCGCTCGACGCGGCGCGTCGCTTCAACGAAGCCGTGCTGGGAAAGGGAATCGTCATCGCCAAAGATGTTCCCGGCTTCGTGGCGAACCGGCTCGGCGTATATGGAATGGTCGCGGCCATGAAGGGGCTCATGGAGTCCGAGCTCACGATCGACGAGGTCGACGCCCTGACCGGACCCCTGCTCGGCCGCGCCAAGAGCGCCACCTTCCGCACCGCCGACATCACCGGCCTCGACGTGCTGCTCCACGTGTCGAAGGGGCTCAGCGCCAGCACGGGAGAGGACTTCTCGATGCCGGCGTGGGTGGAGTCGCTCGCGGCGAGCGGCCGACTCGGTGACAAGACCGGAGCCGGCTTCTACAAGAAGGTGGGAAAGGACATCCAGACGCTCGATTGGCGCACCCTCGAGTATGTCCCGCAGCAGAAGATCGAAGACCCGGCGCTCGGCGCGCTGATGAAGGAGCCGCTGGAGAAGCGTCTGCCGATGGCGGCGAAGCTCCCGGGCAAGTACGGCGACTTCGTGCGGAACTATCTGCTGCGGATGTCGCACTACGTGCTGAAGACGACGCAGTCGATCGCGCACGACATCGTATCGGTCGATCGCGCGATCGAGTGGGGATATGCCTGGGAAGCCGGGCCGTTCCAGCAGATGGACGCGCTGGGACACGCCTTTCTCCAGGAGGGATTTGCGCGGCTGCAGCTCGAGGTGCCGGCGCTGCTCGCCAAGGCGAAGGATGGCGCGTTCTATCATGCGCGCGAGGGCACGTGGAACTACCTGTCCTTTGCCGGCACGTACGAGAAGGTCCCGCCGGTGCCCGGTCAGATCGCGCTCGATGCCGTGCGCGCGCGCAAGGGCGCCGTCGTCGACAGCTCGCGTGACGCGAACCTGCTCGACCTCGGCGACGGCGTGCTGCTGATGGAAGCGCGCAGCAAGATGAACACGATGGGCGCGGGGGTGCTGGCGATGATTCGCAAGGGCCTCGACCGCGTGGCGGATGGGAGATACGTCGGGCTCGTGATCGGGAACGACGACCCGCGGGCCTACAGCGCGGGCGCGGATCTGGGCGCGGTCGTGTCGCAGGTGCAGGCGGGTGACTGGAAGGGACTGGACGAGATGGTGCGCTACTTCCAGGAGGGTGCGCAGCTCGTGCGTCGCGCGCCATTCCCCGTGGTGGCGGCGCCGTTCGGGCTCACCCTGGGCGGTGGCGCGGAGTACGCGCTGCACGCGGATCGCATCCAGGCGCACGCCGAGCTGTACATGGGACTCGTGGAAGCGGGTGTCGGCCTCATCCCGGCCGGCGGCGGAACCAAAGAGCTGCTGTTCCGATTTACCGAGCAGCTCGTGGCCTATGACGAAGCGGATCCATTCGAGGCAGTGAAGCGGGCGTTCAAGGTCATCGCGATGGCGACGACGAGCACGAGCGCGCTCGAGGCCCGATCCCTCGGCTTCCTGCGCCCGGTAGCCGACAGGATCACGATGAATCGCGACCGCCTCATCGCCGACGCAAAGGCGCGGGTGCTCGACCTGGCGCCGGATTACGTGGCTCCGCCGCCGCGCACGATCATCGCGCTCGGCAAGGAAGCGCTCGGCAACCTGATGTACGCGGGTTGGGCGATGCACGAAGGGGGGCAGATCACCGACCACGAGGTGCGCATCGCGCGCGAGCTGGCGTATGTGCTGAGCGGCGGCGACGGTCCGCCGCGCGCCGTGACGGAGCAGGACATCCTCGATCTCGAGCGCGAAGCGTTCCTGCGATTGCTGGGTACGAAGGAGACGCAGGAACGCATCGCCTACACGCTGAAGACCGGCAAGCCGCTCCGCAATTGACGCGAGCGCAGCGAGCGTCATCCCGCAGGAGTGACGCCGAAGGCGGCACGAGTGTCGGGATCTACCGTAAGTGCACCGTGGCCGGCGTTGGCGTGGGGACGATAGATCCCGACACTCGCCACGCTCGTGCGGGATGACAAAAAGGGGAGACTCAAAATGCCAGACACAAACGAAGTCGTGATCGTTTCGGCGGTCCGTTCGGCCGTCGGGAAGGGGAAGAAGGATGGCGCGCTGAGCACGACGCATCCGGTGGAGCTGTCGGCGCTCGTCATGAAGGACGCGATCCAGCGCGCGGGCATCGACCAGGCGACGATCGACGACGTGGCATGGGGCTGCGCGATGCCGGAGGCGTCACAGGGGCTCAACGTCGCGCGGCTGTCCGCGCTCCGCGCCGGTCTTCCGGTGGAAGTGCCCGCGCAGACGATCAACCGCTTCTGCTCGTCGGGACTCCAGACGATCGCCAACGGCGCGATGCAGATCTCGAGTGGCATGGCGGACGTGGTGCTCGCCGGCGGGGTGGAGATGATGAGCCAGGTCCCTATGTCGGGCTACCACGCGCGGCTGGATCCCGAGGCGATGGAGTCGTACATCGGCATGGGCTTCACCGCGGAGCGCGTGGCGGACCGGTGGAAGATCAGTCGCGCCGATCAGGATGCATGGGCGCTCGCCAGCCAGCAGAAGGCGGCGAAGGCGATCGCCCGCGGTGCGTTCGACGGTCAGATCACGCCGGTGCCGGTCGAGCGCGTCACGTGGGCGGGTACGACGAAGAACGTGGAGACGCTGCAGTTCAAGCGGGACGAGCTGGTGCGCGCCGAGACGAGCGCGGAGGGATTGGCCAAGCTGAAGCCGGCGTTCAAGACGAATGGCACGGTGACGGCCGGCAATGCGAGCCCCTACTCCGACGGTGCGGCGGCGCTCGTGCTGATGCGTCGCAGCAACGCCGACGCGCTCGGCCTGAAGCCGCTCGCGCGCTTCGTGAGCTTTGCCGTCGCGGGCGTGGACCCTGACATCATGGGTGTCGGCCCGATCAAGGCGGTGCCCAAGGCGCTCGCTCGCGCGGGCATGAAGATGAGCGACCTCGATCTCATCGAGTTCAACGAGGCCTTCGCCGCGCAGGTGCTTGCGGTAGTGCGCGAGCTCGGCATGCCGGAGGACAAGGTGAACGTGAATGGCGGCGCGATCGCGCTCGGTCATCCCCTCGGCGCAACAGGCGCGAAGCTCACCACGCAGCTCATCCACGAGCTCGGGAAGCGCGGCGGTGGCAATGGCCTCGTGACCATGTGCATCGGCGGTGGCATGGGGGCGGCGGGAATCTTCGAGGTCTACGCAAACTGACGGCCCTCGCGGACCGGGCCGTCAGCGCCGCTCCGATCTCCAGACTTCGGCGTCGGGAAGCTGGAGCAGCGGCGTCGGCTCCTGAAAGAAGCGCGGGTCGATGATGCCCGCCTGGATGGCCCACGCAAGCGTCTGACCGCTCGCCGGATTCAGCACCACGAAGGCGCGCCTTGTCGCCGCTGGGGGGGTGTTCAGAAACGCCGTGTCGAGGCCACGCTGGCCGAAGTAGTACAGCAGCGGAGCGTTGTTCGGTATCGGCGCGAGCACTCGGTCGCCTGGCCGCAGCTCGGGCGCGAGCACCGCGGCGACGAGCGGTGCCGAGCGGAAGGTGCCGGTGTCGTCCGTTACCTCCGCGGCACGCGTGACGAGCGCGATCGTGCTCGCGAGCGTCGCGAGCACGCATGCGATCCAGACACCATCCAGCCTGGCCGACCAGCGCCACCGCGCGGCGAGCCGCGTGATTCCGCGCGCCACGACGAGCAGAAAGAGCGGCAGCACGAACAGCCAGAAGCGCACGAATGGCGTACGGTGCGACAGCACGAACATTCCGAGGCACCACACGATGGTCGCGAGCGCGAACGACGCGCGGGTGACACCGGTGTCGCGCCGCAGTCCGAGCAGCGCGAGGCCGAACACCGCGGGCACCCACATCCATTCGAGCGGCGCAACCCAGGTCTGCACGAGCTCCAGCCAGAACGCGGGCTGCGCGGCGCGGAAGAACCGCCACGGGAGCGGCTGGGCGAGCTTGCCGCCGGTGATCGCCTGGAGTCCCGAGGTGCGGATGATCGGAGCGTAGAAGATCCATGCGAGCAGCACGGTCAGCAGCGTCGTGGCCGCCAGCGGCGCGAGGATCCGGAACGCCTCTCGCCGCTCGCGCCGCAGTGAGTCGAGCGCGATCCACAGCCCGATGCTCCCGAGCGGATAGACCATCACCGGCACCGTGTACAGGCCGAGCGCACCAATGACGGCGAACGCGAGCCAGCCCGCCCACCATGAGGAGTCGCGGCGCAGTCGGTCGGCGAGCAGGATCAGCACCAGCGACGCGACGCAGATGATCGTGTGGCCGCGCGCGTTCACGGAGTAGAGCACGAGCGGCATGGAACCCGTGGCGAGCGCGGCGCCCATGAGTGCGGTGTCCCGCCCCGCCAGCCGCCGCCCGACCGCCCAGGTCAGTGGTACGATGGCAACGCCGGCGAGGAAGGCCGGCAGCCGGAAGGCCCACGGCTCATACGGCGCGAGCGACCCTGTCACCTTCGCGACGAGCGAGTAGAAGACGTGATTGTTGGGGAACGGATACCACGAGACGATCGTGGCCCACGAGCGCCCGGAGAACAGCGCCCACGTCACGGCTTCGTCGTATCGGATGGGTTGCCAGAGGGCGGAGAGCCGGACGACGCAGCCGAGGGCCGTGAGGAACGCGACGGCGATCAGCTCGCGCCGACCGATGCTCGGCGCGGCTTCGGCGTGCCCACTCATGGTGCGTCGGTCACGTACGGGCTGATGGTAGCTTCGCCCGCTCGGGCATGCTCCGGCCCGAACGTGTACCAGGTGCGGTCACCGAAGCGCGAGCGTAGCACCTCGTTGTGCGAGCCCAGGTCCAGCACGTACACCACATTGCCGCCCACCCGTCCGTCCGGCTCGAT
>JBJMNM010000332.1:0-4681 GCA_045804305.1 Gemmatimonadaceae bacterium
GCGAAGAGGAACAACGTGAACATGGCCACGGACATTGCCCGCGAGGCGCGCCGGCTGCTCGGCGCCAACGGCATCCTCGCCGAGTATTCGGCGATGCGCCACATGGCGAACCTCGAGAGTGTGTACACGTACGAGGGGACGCACGACGTCCATGCGCTCATCCTCGGCCAGGCGATCACGGGGCTCAACGCGTTCAAGTGACCGGGCCGCGCAGCGTCCCGGCGCGGCACCTCCCTTGCCCAGGATGAGGGTGACTCGATCGGAGGGATCGTGATGGACGGCACACATGGTTCGCAGCAGGCAGATCAGGAGCCCGCGGAGGGTTCGCACATCGAGTTCGGGGCCCCGTCCGGGGCCAGGCAGAACGTGCGCAGTGAGATGCAGCAGGGCGCGGTGGCGCGGCCGGGCGGCGCCACGCAGAACTCCGGCGGCGCGCTGGCCAACAACGACGACGAGCTGGGGCAGGGACCGGGGCGCGGCGCCGACTGACCTGGAGGGACGGCCCTACCTCTCCGGTGCCCCCCGGTCTACAATTCTCGTGAATCTTTTCACATGAGGGCACCGGCGGTGAAAATTGCCGTCTGTATCAAGCGCACCCCCGACTCGGAGTCGCGCTTCAGGATCGCCGCCTCCGGCGCCGCGATCGACGAGACCGGCCTCAAGTTCGACATGGACGACTTCGCGGGCTACGCCGTGGAAGCCGCGCTCCAGCTCAACGAGAAGGCGGGCGGCGGCGAGACGGTCGTGTACGCGCTCGGGCCGGACTCCGTGCAGGAAACGCTGCGTAAGGCGATGAGCATGGGAGCCGATCGCGCCGTGCACCTCAAGGTCGACAGCGCGCCCGCCGACGGCATCGCCGTCGCGAAGGCCCTCGCCGCTGAGCTCAAGGGCGGTGGCTACGACCTCGTGCTCTTCGGCAAGCACGCCTTCGACACCTCAGCCGGCGTTGTCGGAACCGCCACGGCCGAGCTGCTCGGCGTGCCGGCTGTGACGGCCGTATCGCAGTTGAGCGTGGAGGGCGGCAAGGGGTCGGCGCGTCGCGAGCTCGAGGGAGCGGCCGAGATGGTCGAGTTTCCGCTGCCGGCGGTGGTGACGATCGACGAAGGCGTCGCGAGACCGCGCTACCCGTCGCTCAAGGGCATCATGGCGGCGAAGAAGAAGCCGCTCGAGTCCAAGCCCGCGCAGCTCGGCCCGGTGCGGGTGACCGTGCAGAAAACCGAGCTGCCTCCGGAGCGCCCGGCGGGTCGCATCCTCGGCGAAGGCACGGCCGCGATCCCGGAGCTCGTTCGCCTGCTCCACACCGAAGCGAAGGTGATCTGATGGCGAACGTGCTGGTATTCGCGGAGACGCGGAACGGCGAGCTGCGCAAGGTCGCGCTCGAGGCGGTGACGGCCGGACGCAGGCTGGCCGACGCGAGCGGCGGCGGCGAAGTGCATGCCGTGCTCGCCGGCGCGCCAGGCATCGCGTCGAAGGCGGAGCAGCTCGGCAAGTACGGCGCGGACCTGGTGATTGTATTGGAAGACCCGAATTTCGATAAGTACGCGCGAGAGTCGCTCGCCACGACGATCGCCGATCGCGCCAAGGCCGGCAGCTACCGCGCGGTGGTGCTCGGTTTTTCAGCCCAGGGTCGCGACCTCGGTCCGCGGGTTGCCGCGCGCATCGACGCGCCCATCGCGGCCGACGTGACGGAATTCTCCGTGAGCGGCGATGCGATCGTGGCCAAGCATCCCGGGTACGCGAACAAGGTCATCATGACGCTCGTCCTCACGGGTTCGCCCGTGGTGTTGAGCATTCGCCCGAGCGCGTTCACCGCCACCGAGTCGCCGAAGGCCGCGCGCGTGGAGCAGGCGTCGGCCTCGCCAGCCAGCGGCGCCACGGTGAAGGTCATCGAAGTGAAAGAGGGCGCGAAGGGGCGGCCCGACCTCGGCGAGGCGCCGATCATCGTCTCGGGCGGGCGCGGCCTCAAAGCCGCCGAGAACTTCAAGCTGATCGAGGATCTCGCCGACGCGTTCGGGAACGCCGCAGTCGGCGCCACACGCGCGGTGACAGACGACGGCTGGCGTCCGCACAGCGACCAGATCGGCCAGACAGGGCGGCAGGTGAGCCCGCAGCTCTACATCGCGGTGGGAATCAGCGGCGCGATCCAGCACCTCGCCGGCATGCGCACGTCGAAGACGATCGTCGCGATCAACAAGGACAAGGAAGCGCCGATCTTCAAGGTCGCGGACTACGGGATCGTGGGCGACGTGCTCGAGGTGGTGCCGGCCCTCACTGCGGCCGTGAAGGAGGCCCGGAAGGGGCACTAGGCGGCGGAGACACGTTCGGCGGCCGACGGCTGGGGCGGACGAAGCTGGGCGGCGTCCGCAACGCTTCCGCGAGATGCGGCGGGAGCACGAGCGTGTGGTGCTGCGTCACCGGCCGTTCCTTGCCCGCACCCCTCCTGGCGCGATGGTGCACGACGAGCACGATCATGAGGAGTATTGCCAGCCCTACGAGCATGATCGACCGTCTCCGGAGGGGGACGAATGCGTCGAAGTGATCTTCCGACGCTCTCCTAAAAGGACTGACGGCGGACTGATGCGTCACCCCATTCGAGGGCTGGCCCCCGCCCCGCGCGCCCCGATACCTTCCGCTCGCGCGCACCTCCCTGACCAACCCTCGGCGCGCCGTCTCACCGCACGGAGCACCCGCTGATGACCGCAGGGAGCGTGGTCTTTCTCTTCGTCCTCACTCTGGCCCTGGGCTTCTTCGCCCTCAACGTCCAGCGCCTGGTCAGCTACCTGCGCCTCGGCTACAACGAGGACCGCACCGACCACCCGCTCACGCGCGCGAGGAACGTGCTGACGATCGGCATCGCGCAGAAGAAGATTCTGCGCGATCCGGTGGCCGGTCCCATGCACGCGCTCATCTTCTGGGGCTTCATGGTGCTGACGGCGGGCACGGTGGAGATCCTGATCGAAGGAGTCGTCGCCGGATTCTCCTATCGGTCCATTCTTCCCGACGCGCTCTACCGCGCCTACTCGGCCTCGCAGGACGTCTTCGCGCTGCTCGTCATCGCGGCGGTGAGCTTCGCGCTGTACCGTCGCCTCGTGCTGCATCCGCGACGTCTCGAGGGGGACGACCTCGAGCACAAGGACGCGATCATCATCCTCAGCATGATCATGGGGCTGATGGTGACGTTGATCATCCTGACGGCGCTGCTGCTCGTGGCCCAGCCCGACGCGTTCGGACCGGAAAAGCTCGTGTCGCGACCGCTGTCGATCATGCTCGCGCCAGTCGTGTCACCCGCCGCGGCGCTCGCCGGCTTTCACGTCTTCTGGTGGGCACACGCGCTGTTGATTCTCACCTTCCTCAACTACCTGCCCTACTCGAAGCACCTGCACGTCGTCACGTCCCTCATCAATGTGTACTTCTCCAACACGAGTGGTCCGGGTCAGAAGGGCGTGATGCGCTGGATGGATCTCGAGGCCGATGTGGAGAAGTTCGGCGCGTCCGACGTGGAGGACCTGTCGTGGAAGAACCTGCTCGACGGGTATTCCTGCACCGAGTGCGGCCGCTGCACGGCGGCCTGTCCGGCGAACATCACCGGCAAGCCGCTCAGCCCGCGGAAGATCATCGTCAACACGCGCCAGCGCCTCATGGAGAAGGCGCCGGTCGTGACCGGCGACGTGATGGAGTTCCTCCGGCCCGCGCTCCTGCATGGCGAGGGGGCCGACGCCGGCGCGAAGTCGGTGGAAGAGGTGCTCGAGCATCGCCTGCTCGACACCTACATCACCGAGGCGGAGCTGTGGGCCTGCACGAGCTGTCGCGCATGCGTCACGGAGTGCCCGGTGTCGATCGACCAGCTCGACGTGATCAATCAGATGCGCCGCGAGCTCGTGCTCACCGAGTCGCGCTTTCCGGAGGAGCTTCAGCCCGTGTTCCAGTCGCTCGAGCGCAACGGATCGCCGTGGGCCTTTCAGGCGGCGGACCGTGCGTCGTGGGCCGACGGGCTGGACATCCCGACCATGGCGCAGTTGGCGGAGCGCGGTGAGCGTGCCGACATCCTCTTCTGGGTCGGATGCATGGGCAGCTTCGACGACCGCGCCAAGAAGATCACGGTGTCGTTCGCCAGGATCATGCAGGCGTGCGGGATCAAGTTCGCCATCCTCGGCCAGGAAGAGAGCTGCCACGGCGACCCTGCTCGTCGGATGGGAAACGAGTATCTCTATCAGATGCTCGCCAAAGGCGCGATCGAGACCCTCGACCGCTACGAGGTGCGCACCGTCGTCACGCACTGCCCGCACTGCTTCCACCAGATCGGCAACGAGTTCCCGCAGCTCGGAGGGAACTACGAGGTGATCCACCACTCGACGTACATCGAGCGCCTGCTCCAGGAAGGGCGCGTCCCGCTCAAGACGGCCGAGGGGCAGAAGCTCACGGTGGCCTATCACGACAGCTGCTATCTCGGGCGCTACAACGACGTGTACGATGCGCCGCGCGAGGCGATGAAGCGCGCGCTGCCGGTGATCACTCTCGTGGAGCCTCCGCGCACGAAGGACCGCGGTCTCTGCTGCGGTGCGGGCGGAGGGCGCATGTTCATGGAGGAGCGCACGGGAAAGCGGATCAACGCCGAGCGCACCGAGGAGCTTCTCGCAACGGGCGCCGACACGATCGCCGTCGCGTGCCCGTTCTGCATGAC
>JBJMNM010000333.1:0-4483 GCA_045804305.1 Gemmatimonadaceae bacterium
GTAGAGCCGCGCGGGAATCGTCGCCGCGCGCTCGAAGTTCGGATCGAAGGGGAAGACGATCGGCATGCGCTAAACCTCGCACGCATGCCGGGAGGCGGGTAGGGCGCCGATGCGACGACTGCCGTCAGCCCTCGGCCATCGCCGGGGCGCCATCCCGCTCCGGTGCCGCTTCGGCATCCTCCGCTCGCCGCGACGGAAACGAGATCGCGAACACGCTGCCGCCCTCGTCGGGGAACTCGGCCCACGCGCGCCCGCCGAGCGACTCCATCGTTTCCTGCACGATGTTGAGACCGAGCCCCGTCCCCTCCGCAGCCACCGTCGCCGTGTGCGCGCGGAAGAACTGCTCGAACAGCTTGGGCCGAGCGTCCGCCGGCACGCCCAGGCCGTTGTCCTTCACGCGGATGATCAGCTCACCGTCATGGTCCGGCGACGTGGGCACCAGCTCGGCCGAGATCTCCGCCCACCGCACGCCCTTCGCCGGATCGGCGTACTTGATCGCGTTCGACACGTAGTTCGCGAGGCAGAGCTCCACCGCCGCGGCGTCCACCTCGACCTCGGGCAGCGCGTCTTCGTCCAGTCGCACCTCCACATGGGCCAGCGAAGCGGCGTCGCGCAGTTGGCGAACCACCTCGGCGGCCGCCTGTGGAAGGAGGACGTTGTGCTTCTGTCGCGTATCGCGATCGAGGTGCGAGAGCGCGTCGAGGTTCTGGAGCACGCGCTGGAGGTCTTCGCCATTCCGCGCGATGATGCGAAGGAACTGCGCCGCCTGCTCCGGCGCGACCCACGTTTCCGTGAGTAGCGACGCCGCGTTGCGCATGGCGCCCACGCGGTTCTTCAACTCGTGCGAGACCATCCGGTTGAACCGGCGGAGGCGCTCCTCGCGCAGGCGCACTTCTTCGCCGGCCATGCGCAGGAAGTGCGTGATCGTGGCCTGACGGATCTTGTCCGTGGCATCGGCCACGCGCTGCCAGCACTCCGCGACGTCGGCGGGGGTCGCGTTCGGCGACTGCGCCCTCGCGAGCGCGTCGCGCAGGAAGGTGAAGAGGATCCCCGAAAGGATCTCGTGCTCCTTGAGGATCTGGTACGCGTCGAAGCCCTGCGCATGGCGCAGCGCGCCAAGCTCCATCGCCTTGGCTTCCATCGCACCGTGGCCATCCACGTCGGCGCCCTCAGCCTCGAGATAGTCGGCGATGCCGTCCACGAGCAGCGGCACATGGTCGAGCAGCTCTTCGGTGGGAAAGACATCGCCGGCGTCGACCGTCACGCGCGCGACGATGCGCTCCAGCCATCGCTCCACGACGTCGGATCGCGCTCGCCGCAGCTCGCCGGCGAGATCGCTGGCGAGCCGGCAGGGTTCAGCGGATGATGTTGTCGCGGTCAGTTCTCGATCGGACATTGTCTCCCTCGATTGGGCACGCGGATATGCACATTCCCGACCAGCCCGGTTTTCGCGGCCACAGCCCTGTCCGGCACGCCGCGCGGGCTCTTACTATCCAACGGCGCCAGCGGCCTGCGCCGGCAGCCCGTACAGATTGAGGTCGACGGTCCACCCTTCCTTCCACAGCAACATCCGACTGATGCGCAGACTCCTGCTCGCCGCCGCCTCGGCGCTCCTCCTGTCCGTTCCACTTCATACCTCCGAGGCGCAGAGCTTCCCGACCAGCGACCCCGTGCTGCGCCGCATCTGGGCCATCGGCATGGACAGCTCGCGGGTGATGGAGCTGTCGTCCACCTTGTTCGACTCGCTCGGCCCCCGGCTCCAGGGCGCGCCCGATACCAAGCGCGCCCAGGACTGGCTGGTGAGCACGTACCGGTCATGGGGAATCGACGCGAAGAACGAGCAGTACGGCACCTGGCGCGGCTGGCGCCGAGGGCACTCGCACGTCGATCTCGTGAGCCCGCGCGTTCGCACGCTCGAGGCTACGATGGTGGGCTACAGTCCCGGCACCGGCGGGAAGGACGTGACCGCGGAGGCGGTCATCCTGCCGAGGTTCGCCGACAGCGCGGAGTTCGTACGGTGGCTGCCGCAAGCGCGCGGCAAGCTCGTGCTCGTGAGCGCGCCGCTGCCGACCTGTCGCTCGACCGACGACTGGACGCAGTTCGCCACGCCCGAGTCGCGCGAGCGGATGGATTCGCTGCGTGCGCGGGTGCAGCGCGAGTGGGGCGGCCGTAACGTGCGCGGGACCGGCTACAGCCTCGCGCTGGGCGGCGGCGAGCTCGGGCTTCGGCTCGACAAGGCGGGCGTTGCCGGCGTGCTCACGTCGCGGCCGAAGAACGCGCGCGGGACTCGCGAAATCTTTGAGACCTACAATCTGACATCCCCTACGATCTCACTGAGCTGCGAGGACTACGGGCTCGTGTTCCGCCTCACCGAACGTGGCAACAGGCCGCAGGTGCGGATGAACCTCGACGCGCAGCTTCTGGGCGAGCAGCCGGTGTTCAATACCATTGCCACCATTCCCGGCACCGAAAAGCCGAACGAGTACGTGATGCTCTCGGCGCACTTCGATTCGTGGGATGGCTCGAGCGGCGCGACCGACAACGGCACCGGCACCATGACCATGATGGAGGCGATGCGGATCCTGAAGCAGGTGTATCCGCATCCCAAGCGCACGATTCTCGTCGGGCACTGGACGGGTGAGGAGGAGGGCGAAGTCGGCTCGAAGTCGTTCACCGAGGATCATCCCGAGGTGACGCGCGGACTGCAGGCGCTGTTCAATCAGGACAACGGCACGGGACGCATCGTGCGCATGGGTGCGGCTGGACTACCGGATGCGGACGTGCACATTCGTCAGTGGCTCTCGCGTCTCCCCACGGAATACCAGACGCAGATCCAGTACGGCGGCGTTGGTTTCCCCGCCGGCGGCGGCAGCGACGACTTCGCCTTCTCCTGCGCCGGGCTGCCGGCGTTCGGGCTCGGCGCGCTCGGCTGGGATTACGGGAACTACACCTGGCACACCGACCGCGACACCTACGACAAGGTCGTGTTCGACGACCTCAAGTCGAACGCCACACTCACGGCGATGCTGGCGTATCTGGCGAGCGAGGATCCAACGCTCATCACGCGCGAGCGCGTGGATCTCGCGAAGGCAGCCGCAGAAGCGCAGGCGAGAGCCGCCGCCGCGCCGCAAGGTGGAACGACGCAGCGAGGTGGCGGACGAGGGTTCCGATTCCCGACGACCTGGCCGGAGTGCGTGAAGGCGCCGAGGTCGACGGAGGGACGGTTGAAGTAGGCGGCTGGTCCATGGCTCAGGAGCTGACCGGCGGAGAGCGAATCATGGAGCGCTATCAGCACCTCGACGGTGATTCCGGCGTCGCGTTCTATGAATGCGGCCCGGATTTCATCCGGGTGCAGTTCCGCAACGGCGCCACGTACGTGTATGACCATGCGCGTCCGGGCACGCACCATGTCGAGCACATGAAGGAGCTCGCGCGCGCCGGAACGGGGCTCAGCACGTACATCAGTCAGTTCGTGCGAGCGTTGTACGCGCGCAAGGAGCCATAGGACGATGATGCTGCTTCGCCACCTGCTTGCGATCGCGGTGCTGCCATTCGTCGCCGCCGTGGTGATCCCGGTCTGGGTAGCGCGACGGAACGACGTTCAGCTCGCGGTCGGGCCAACTGCGCCGCAACAGCTCGCGCAGCTTGGCGGACTCTGTCTCCTGTCGATCGGGCTCGTGCTCTTCGTGTCGTCGCTGCGACGGTTCGCGGGCGAGGGAAAAGGGACCCTCGCACCCTGGGATCCACCCCGCCGGCTCGTCGTCACCGGCCCGTATCGCTACGTCCGCAATCCGATGATCTCGGGAGTCTTGTTCGTGCTGTTCGGCGAGACATTGATCCTCCTCTCTCGGCCTCACCTGACCTGGGCGTTGACCTTTCTCCTCATCAATGCGGTGTACATCCCGCTTCTCGAGGAGCCGCAGCTGAGACAGCGCTTTGGCGCCTCGTACGACGAGTACAGCGATCATGTTCCGCGCCTCGTACCTCGACTCCGGCCGTGGACGCCGGGAGGCCCCACCAGTCGCGCCGCCTGAGCGGGACGATGCGCGCTTCACCCCTGCGGTCGCAGCACGACGAACTGGAATGGAGAGCTCGTTGCCCGCCAAGTGAAGCGACCCCGTGGTCGCCAGCCCGATTCGTCGATGCTCCCCACGTCGGCGACGGCGAACTGCGGCACTGCCATGCGTCGGATGGTCCTGCTGAAATGCCGATGCGTCGTCACCTCGGTACGGGCGGTGATCGCTCCCGTCCACAGCGACTGAGGGAGGGCCCGCCACCACCAGCCACTTCTCCAGTCGCCGCGATACCACGGATTGAGCAGGCTCGCCACCACGGCGCCGTTCGGGGCGAGATGGCGGCGAAGCAGGCGAAAGAGCGGCGCGAGATCCTCGAAGTGATTCAACACCGCGAAGTTCGCGGCGATCGTTCGCACGGCACCGTGTTTACTCATGACGGCCCCGAGTTCGCTGGTGTGACAAACCAC
>JBJMNM010000334.1:0-2295 GCA_045804305.1 Gemmatimonadaceae bacterium
ACACACAATACCTAAACGAAGAACTACCTATATAATAACCAGTGCTGGGTGTCGGCGGTGATGGCGAACATGGCGGCGGCCGGCACGCCGACACAGGCGGGGTCGAACCCGAAGCCGGGCGGTGCGCCGGCCTACAACACCAGCCAGGGAGGAACGGCCGGTGGCGGCACCGACGGCAGCGGGGGGACCGGGAGCGGCGGGACGGGCACCACGACCGGCACGGCCGCGGCGACCGGCACGGGCACGACGACGGGTGAGGAGCCGACGAAGGAGCCACCGAAGTACCCCAACGTCTCCAACGCGTCGTCGTACGTCGGCGCGGGCCTGCAGGCGGGAGGCGCGATGTTCGCGTCGCCCGAGCTCGCACGCGGATGGACCCAGTCACTCGCGTTTGCTCCGGCGGCGGTCGGCCTCGTCGACGACATGGTCGCCGAGGTCGACACGAGAAAGGCGCTGCAGCGGGCAGCGGCGTCTGCGCTCGCGGGCGGGATCTTCCTGCTCGCGGCGAAGGCGATCAGGTAGCGCGGCCGGCGCGGCGTCACATGATGGACCCGGCGCTGCAGGAGCTTCTCGCCTCGGCGCCGCCTGCCGAGGAGGCGGAGGCGGTCGTGCTCGTGCAGCCCGGGTGCGATCCGCCTCCACCGGCGCGCCCGATCGCGCGATTCGGCGATGTCGTCACCTGCCGGCTGTCGGTGGGTGCCATCGTCGCGGTGCACGATGATGCATGCGTCATGAGCCTGAAGGCGTCGCGCCTGGTGTCCGCGGCGGATGCGGTACCGTGCGCCGATCCGGCGATCGCACCGGACGATGCTCGCGCCGAGGCGCCGCCGCTCGCCACGGGCCGCGGCGTGGTGCTCGCCTTTCTCGACTGGGGATGCGACTTCGCGCATCCCAACTTTCGTCGCGCCGATGGCTCGTCGCGTCTGCTCGCGCTCTGGGACCAGCGGCGTCCGACACGCGCCGTCAATCGATACGGCTATGGCACCATCCACGACGCCAGGACGATCGACGCGGCGCTGCGCCAGCGCGATCCCTATGCTGCCCTCGGCTATCACCCCGCCGAGTCGTTGCCGCGCGGTGGCGGCGGCACCCATGGGACCCACGTGATGGACATCGGCGCGGGATGCGGTTCGCCGCGGGGCATCGCGCCGGATGCGGATCTGATCTTCGTTCACCTCGCGGCGCGCGACAACCCGCTCATCGGTGGGCTCGGCGACTCGGTGCGGCTCCTCGAGGCGGTGGACTTCGTGCGCGGCACGGCCGGCACTCGGCCGTGGGTGATCTCCATGTCGCTCGGACGGACGGGCGGCGACCACACCGGACGCTCGATCGTCGAGCGCGCGCTCGACGCCGTGGTCGAGGAGGACAGCGGCCGGTGCGTGACGCTCAGTGGCGGAAACTACTTCTCGCGGCATCTGCATGTGTCGGGATGGATGCGTCCCGCCGGCACCACGACGCTCGACTGGATCATCGACCGGCGCGACATCACGCCGAACGAGATGGAAGTGTGGTATCCCGGGAGGGACACGTTCGGTCTATCCCTGATCGCGCCGGCCGGCGAGCGGTTCACCGTGGAGCTCGGCGCGGCGGCCGACATCGTCGTCGGCGGCAGGCTGGTAGGGCGGGTCTATCATCGCGCTCGCGATCCGCTGAACGGCGACCATCACGTCGACGTCTTCCTCTCGACGAGCGCGCCGGCTGGCACATGGCGCACGGAGCTTCGTGGCGTGGACGTCGTGGATGGACGCTTTCACGCATGGATCGAGCGGGATCTCGGTCGCCGGCACGCGCAGTCGTCCTTCCGTCGCGAGCAGTCGTCGCCACGCTACACCACCGGCACGATCGCCAACGGCTTCCGCACGATCAGCGTGGGTGCGTTCGACACCGTTCACGGCGTGTTACCGATCTTCAGCAGCTCGGGGCCGTCGCGCGACGGCCGCATGAAGCCCGACATCGTGGGACCTGGTAGCTCGATCGTGGCGGCGCGCTCGACCCCGTACGGCGCTGCACCGGGATCGGGCGGGGTGATCACGATGTCGGGCACGAGCATGGCCGCACCGCACGTGGCGGGCACCGTGGCGCTGATGTTCGAGGCCGCGCCGCGTCGGCTCCGCATTCACGAGACGCGCACGTTGCTCCTCGGCTCCGCCACTCCCCTCCACACCCTCGATCCACTCCGCGCCGGCGCCGGTCGGCTCGACCCGGTCGCCGCGGTGCGCGCGGCCTTGCTCGTCGACGCCGAACCTCAACCAGCAGGTGACATCCATGCCGAACACTGACTACTCGCGACCGGCC
>JBJMNM010000335.1:0-4752 GCA_045804305.1 Gemmatimonadaceae bacterium
CGCGGAGAGTCCAGCGGTCATCGCCGCGACCGACGCCGCGCACCGCGCCACTCTCTCCTGGGTCACGGCGCCGATCGGGCGCACGCCCGTAGCCTGGCGCGCCGATTCCGCGAGGGTGATGGACACGCCGCTCATCGACTTCATCAATGAGGTCGAGCGTCGCGCCGCCGGCGCGGACCTGGCGTCGTCGGCCGCGTTCTCTCTCGATGCCACGCTCGACTCGGGTGCCATCACGCCGGGCCGGCTGCAGGCGCTCTACCCGTACGACAACACGCTGCGCGCCATTCGGATCTCCGGTCGTCAGCTGCGCGACTATCTGGAGCAGAGCGCGCGCTACTACCGCACCGGTCCCGACGGGTCGGTGTCGGTGGACCCGTCCATCCCGGGCTTCAACTTCGACATCGTGTCCGGCGTCGACTACACGCTCGACGTCTCTCGTCCGATCGGCCACCGCGTCACGCGGCTCGAGCGCAACGGAAGGGCGGTCGCGCCGACGGACAGCTTCACGATGGCGCTCAACAACTATCGGCAGACCGGCGGCGGCGGATACGCAATGCTGAGCGGCGCGCCGGTGGTGTACGACAAGCAGCAGGAGATCAGGCAGCTCCTCATCGACGAGCTGCGACGCAAAGGGACGATCACGCCGGCGGACTACTTCACGCGGAACTGGCGCCTGGCGCCGCCCGAGGCGGTGGGCACGCTGTACCAGCAGCTGCGTCGCGAGAACCGCGAGGATGCGCACGCGCCGGGCAGAGCGCCCGTCGTCGTGCCGCCCCACAGGCCGCGACCGGCGACTCGACTTCGCCTGCTGTCCACGAATGACGTGCACGGCGCGCTCGAGCCGCGCCCCGACAACGCCGGCGTGCGCCGCGGTGGGCTCGCGTATCTGGCCTCGGCCATCGCCAGGGAGCGCGCGGGATGCGTGTCACCCGCATGCGAGACCCTGCTGGTCGACGGCGGCGACGAGATGCAAGGCACGCCCGCCTCGAACCTCGCCTTCGGCCGACCGATCATCGACGTGTTCAACGAGCTCGGTTACTCCGCCGCGGCGGTCGGCAATCACGAGTTCGACTGGGGGCAGGATACGCTGCGCGCACGCGTGCGGCAGGCGCGGTATGCCTTCCTGGGCGCGAACGTGCGCTACGCCGATGGCCGCGACGTGCCATGGATTCGCGACGACACTCTGATCACTCGCGGCGCGCTGAAGATCGGTGTCATCGGCGTGGCCACGCGACTCACGCCCACGACGACTCGCGCGTCGAACGTGACGGACCTCCGGTTTCTCGACCCTGCGCCCGTCGTGGACAGTCTGGCGCGTCGCCTGCGCGCGCGGGGCGCCGATTACGTGGTGGTCCTCGCCCACGACGGTGCCTTCTGCGATCGCGACGGGGTGACCAATTGCAAGGGAGAGATCATCGACCTCGCGCGCCGAATCACGGAGCCGGTCGACGCGATCGTCAGCGGTCACACGCATTCGCTGGTCAACACGGATGTGAATGGCGTCGCGGTCGTGCAGGCCCGTCTCAGCGCCAACGCACTGGCGGTGGTAGACCTCGGCCCGGCCGGTACGAGCCATCGAGTGATCGACGTCCTCGCCGATTCGATCGCTCCCGACCCGAACATTGCCGCACGCGTGAGCCAGGCCGTGGAGCGTGTGGCGCCGATCGTGAACCGTCCGGTGGCCACCATCGAACGCGATCTCAATCGTGACGGCAACCAGTATCCGCTCGGCAACCTCATTGCCGACGCGATGCGGGCGGCGGGAGAGAGCGACGCCGCGGTCATGAACAACGGAGGGATTCGCACCAGGCTCCGTGCCGGTCCGGCTACCTATGGCTCCCTGTTCGAAGTCATGCCGTTCGCCAACTCGCTGTACCGGTACACCATCACGGGCAGCGCGCTGCGCGATTATCTCGAGCACCTGGTCGCGAAGCGGCCAACGGTGCATGTCAGCGGAGTCGTGGTCACCTATGACTCGACCGCTGCCGAGGGCGCGCGCATCTCGAGCGTGCGTTTCGCCGATGGAAGGCCCCTGGACCCGAACGGACGCTACACCCTCGTGCTCAACGACTTTCTCGCCACGGGCGGCGAGGGCCTCGCGCTGGGGACGCGCGCGCTCAAGAGTGAAGTGCTCCCCGTGGGCGATCTCGACGCGCTCATTGCGTACCTGCGCTCCCGTCCGCAGCCGGTGCAGGCGCCGAGCGACGCTCGCTTCGTTGTCACGGGGGGCGCGCGATGAGCGACAGTGCTCGCCTCGATCGCGACCTGCTCCGGCGTCTGCCCAAGGCCGAGCTGCATTGCCATCTCGACGGCTCCCTCCGTCCCGAGACGATGATCGAACTGGCGCGCGAGTATGGCAAGCCGATGCCGGCGCCGGACGCGGAATCGCTCCGCAGCTTCATGCATGTGACGGATGCTCGTCACCTCGAGGATTATCTCGAGCGGTTCGATGTCACCCTGTCCGTGATGCAGACGGCGCCGGCGCTCGAGCGGATCACGTATGAGCTTGCGGAGGACGCCGCGCGCGACGGCGTGCGGTACCTCGAGGTACGGTATGCTCCAGTCCTCAACGTGCGCGAAGGCCTCTCGCTCGAGGAGGCGGTCGAAGCCCCCCTGCGCGGTCTGGCGCGGGCCGAAAAGGAGCATGGCGTCGTCGGGCGCGTGATCGTCACGGCCATTCGCAACATGTCGTCGGCGGTGTCGGAGGAGCTCGCGGAGCTGGCCGTGGCATATCGGAATCAGGGCGTCGTGGGATTCGATCTCGCCGGCGGTGAGGTGGGATTCCCCGCGAAAGCGCACAAGCGAGCGTTCGAGTACGCGCGCTGCCACGACATGGCTTGTACCTGTCACGCCGGCGAGGGCGACGGCCCCGAGTCGGTGCGCCAGGCGGTGCACGTATGCGGCGCCAACCGGCTCGGACACGCCACACGCCTGATCGAGGACGCTTCGCTCACCGACTACTGCAACGACCGCCGCATCACGCTCGAGATCTGCCTGACCAGCAACGTGCAGACGCGCGTGGCGACGTCGTACGCGGCGCACCCGTTCCGCGAGTACTTCGATCGCGGGCTCAACGTGGTGCTCAATACGGACAACCGCCTCATGAGCGACGTGACCCTCACCGACGAATACGCGCACGCCGCTCGCGACCTCGGCTTCACCTTCGACGAGCTGTCGCGCGTCGCGCTGAACGGCTTCGAGAGCGCCTTTCTGCCCTATGAGGAGCGCAGGCGGCTCATCGAGCGCGCCGAGGCGGAGATCGCCGCGCTCCGGCGAGAGGTCGCGTGAGTCCGTCGCCGTTCGGAGCCGCCGCCGCCGCGTCGGCCGCCGACGCGTTGCGGCAGCGCATCGGCACGACGACACCAGTTGCCGGCATCGTGCTTGGCTCGGGGCTCGGCGGGCTCGCGGCACGAATCACGGACGCCATTGCCGTCCCCTTTGCCGACGTTCCTGGATTCCCCGCGGCGACAGTCGTCGGTCACGCCGGCAAGCTGATTGGCGGCGCCCTGTCTGGGCAGCCGGTGGTCGCCCTGGCCGGCCGCTTCCATATGTACGAGGGGCACGACGCGGCGCTGGCGGGCTTTCCGGTGCGGGTGCTTCACGCCCTCGGTGCTCGCACGTTGTTCGTCTCGAACGCGGCAGGAGGCATCCGGCGGACGCTTCGCGCCGGTGACCTCATGCTCATTCGCGACCACCTGAATCTCATGTTCCGCAATCCGCTCATCGGCGCGCTCGAGATGGGCGACGAGCGCTTTCCGGACATGAGCAACCCGTATGATGAGGGGCTCGCGCGCCAGCTCCGCGAGCATGCGGCCGCGATGGGCATCGCGCTCCACGAGGGTGTCTACGGCGGCCTGCTCGGGCCCACCTACGAGACTCCTGCCGAGGTGCGCATGCTCGCGACTCTCGGCGCGGATGCCGTCGGGATGTCGACGGTGCCGGAGGTGATCGTGGCGTGCGCGCTCGGCATGCGCGTCGCCGGCATCAGCTGCATCACCAATCTCGCCTCGGGCATCTCGCCGCATCCGCTTTCGCACGCGGAAGTGCTGGAGACCACCACGCGCGTGGCCGAGCAGTTCGAGGGGCTGGTGGAGAGTTTCGTGGGGGGACTGTGACTTCGCGAGGGCGTGAGGGCGTGAAGGGCCTGAAGGCGTGGGGCGTGAGGCGTGGGGCGTGAGGGCGTCCTCGGGACAGTGTCATCCCGCACGAGCGAAGCGAGTGTCGGGATCCAGCTTCCTCGACAAGTCACGCTACCGAGTAGATCCCGACCCTCGCCCGCTCCGCTCGCTCCTGCGGGATGACAAAGTCGTGGGTGCACGTATCCCCCCACGCCCCACGCCCCACGCCTCACGCCTCACGCCCCACGCCTCACGCCTCGCGCCCCACGCCTTCACGCCCCACGCCCCCTACCGCCGCGGCGTCGGGCTTGGCGGCAGTTGCCGGAGCCGCGCCTTGAACGACTGGTAGTTCCGCGAGTCGGTGGAGAGCGAGCGAATGATCGCCGGATCGTACTGGGCGATCAGTGCCCTCGTGGCGGCGATGCGATCTTCTTCCAGCGGATGCGTCGCGAACCACCCTTCGACGCTCGACGGGTTCGACTGCCGCTCGTCGATCAGGATCTGGAACATCTCCGGAATGCCGTTCGGGTTGATGCCGGCGCGAATGGTGTTCCGCACGCCCTCCTCGTCCGCCTCGGCCTCATCGCCCCGACTGAACTTGGCAAAGAGCGCAGTGCCGCCCACCTGGATCGCC
>JBJMNM010000336.1:0-5979 GCA_045804305.1 Gemmatimonadaceae bacterium
GAGGAAGTTGAACACGTCGAGCTGCAGGATGAAGTTCTGCCCGTTCAGCGTGGGAAGCGACTGACGGAAGTTCATGTCGAGGCGCTTGGTCCACGGCGTGCGGCAGGTGTTGCGGTCCATGATCGTGCCACGCGCCGCATTGAGACACGCATTCGACGAGATGAATTGCTCGAACGCCGCCGCCTGGGCCGCCGGGGTCAGGTTGCCGTTCTGCGAGAACTGGATCTCCGTCGCCACGGTCGTGCTGGTCGGCACGTAGATCAGGTCGTTGCTGCTGGAGCCGTCGCCGTTCATGTCGCCGCTGTACACGAAGTCGAACGGCGTGCCCGACTCGCCCGTGAAGATGAACGAGACGTCCGTCTTGGAGGGGAAGCTGTACGTCCCGTTGGCGATGATGCGGTGCGGCGAATCAAACTTCGAGACCGTCAGATCCCTCGCGTGGATGTCGCCCTTCACCGAGCGGCCGAACTGCCAGTTCGAGTACGCCACCGATGAGGTCATCGATGCGACGTCGTACGAGTGCCCATAGGTGTACGCGAGCTGTCCCTCGAACCGGTCGGAGAACCGCTTCTGCAGCTGGCCCGTGAGGCTGTAGGCGTAATCCGCCGACTGATTGGTCAGGTTGATCACGTCGCCCAGTCCGCCCTTCTTGTACGCCGCGTTGATGTTGTTGCCCGTGATGTTGCCGTACATCAACCGGCCGTGGGCATCGGTGCGCAGCGCCGCGTCGGGGAGGTTGATGTTGTCGTAGAAGAAGTTCTGGAGAGCCTTCGTGTAGATGCCTTCCACCGTGGCCACGATCTCGTACGGCAGGCGGCGGTCATACCCGAGCGACGTCCGGAAGGTCTGCGGGAACTTGAGGTTCGGATCGAGCGTGTTGACGGTGATGGCGGGCGTGGCCGTACCGGCGCGACAGTTCGTCGGCACCGCTCCGGTGGCGCCCGGGAACACCGGCGCCGTGGCGGGCGTGTTGCAGTTGAGGTTCGCGTAGCCATTCACGCCGGAGTTGCCGAAGGCGTTGCTGAGCCACACGTAGGCCGGCCGACCCACGAACACGCCGGCGCCGCCACGCAGCTGGTTCAGCTGATCCCCCGTCACGTCCCAGTTGAAGCCGAAGCGGGGCGACCACTGGAGCACGTTCTTCGGCACGTTCGCCGTGTTCACGCCGAGCGAGTCGAGGACCCGCTGATTCGTGCCCGGCTGCGAGGTGAGCCCCGGAAAGTCTGCACGAATACCATACTGGAGGCTGAGGTTCGGCGTCGCCTGCCACTCGTCCTCACCATAGAAGCCCAGCGTGCGCGCCGTGAACCGTGCCGCGCCGTCAGATGCGTCGAGCTTGAGGCCGATCGTCGCCGTGCGCGGCGCGCCAAGGTTCAGCGAGTCGATCGTGCCGAAGGTGTAGTTCCCGAGCGAGTTCTGGCCGAACAGGTTGCGGACCTTGAAGAACTCGTTCTTCGTCCCGATCGTGAAGCGGTGCGTGCCAAGGGGGATGGTGTAGTTGTCGGTGATCTCGAAGATGTCCTGATCGAGCTCATTGCCCTGCGAGGAGTTCTCGGTGCCGTATACCAGGCTCGTCGTGCCGGTCGTCGACTGGGGCACGTTGAGGACCGTCACCATCGGCGCATTCAACGGCGTGCGGCGCTTGTCGCGAATCGTCGTGTAGCCGATCAGGAACTCGTTCGATGAGCCGCTCGCCAGGTTGGTGAACAGCTGCGCGAGCCCGCTGTTCGTCGTGGACCGGAAGTTGTACGCGTTCGACGTGCCCTTGAAGGCGGTCTGCGTCCGACTGAAGACGTCGACCTCGGCGCTGGCATAGTTGTACCGGGCCAGGAGGCGGCTGTTCATCGGCAGGTCGATGAAATCGATGCGCCCGAAAAAGTTGGAGAGTGGGTTCTCGTTCGTCGTGAGCGCACCATTGCCGACGTCGGGGTAGCCGTACTTCGTCGTCAGGATCTTGGCGACCGAATCGTAGATGGTCTGCGTGACCAGGCCCGCGGTGTTGACGTCCGACGGCTGGCCGATGTAGGGACCCGAGGCAGGCTGGCTCTGCGTCTGCCACTCCGGCGCGATGGAGAACTGGATCTTGTCGCGCACGATCGGCCCCCCAACCCAGAAGCCGTACTGCGACTGCTTGAATGGTGCGTCGCGCAGATACGGCACGTTGCGCTCGTACTTCTCGTTGCGCGTCACGCCGAACACTTCGCCGTGAAGCTCATTGCCGCCGCTCTTGGTGACAGCGTTGATCAGTGCGCCGGTGAAGTTGCCCTGCCGCACGTCGTATGGCGACAGCAGCACCTGGTACTCCTTCACCGCGGCGAGCGGCACCTGCTTGGCGTTCGCCTGACCGCCCGGCTGGCCGGTGGAGCCCAACCCGAACAGGTCGTTTCCGACCGAGCCGTCGATCTGGATGGCGTTGAAGCGATTGTTCTGGCCACCGCCCGAGTTGCCTGGCCCCTTCGTGGAGATCTGGGGCGTGAGCGCCACGAAATCCGTGAAGTTGCGGTTGAGGGTCGGGAGGCGGCTCACCGAGGAGTCGCTGATCGTCGTAGCCGCGCCCTTGTGGGCTGTGGAGATGATGGCGCCCTGGACCTGTCCCGTCACCGTCACACCGGTCAGCTGCGCGGCCTGCTGACTGAGACGGAAATCAGTGCGCGCATTCCCGCCGAGGGAGACGCGGATGCCCTCCTGCGTCTGCGGCGCGTAGCCGATGCGGCGCGCCGTCACGGTGTATGGGCCACCCACCTCGAGTCCCTGGATGAAATAGCGACCATCCGCACGGGATAGCGTACCGGTGGTGGCGCCATTGGAGTTGTTGCGCACCTGGACGCGCACCCCTTCCAGACCCAGACCCTGCTCGCTCGTGATGGTACCGCTGATCGCACCGGTCGTGACCCCCTGGGCACTGACCTGCCGCCCTGAGACAAGAGCGGCAAGGGCCACTGCGAGGCCCGGGACCCAACGCGTAATTCTCATGAGTGTGCTTCCCTGATTGGAGTTTGACGCCGCCATCGGCGCCGCACGGAGGCTTCCCTCGCGTCCTGGCTCACGGGGGAGGGAGGGGAATATCTCGTCCCGTGAGCGTTGCGGGCTCACGTGTTCGTGACGCTCTGGTCACTCCGGACGGCGAGCCGAAGCGATGCGACCAGTCGAGACGGCCAAGCCGGGCACAATCTAGGGTGTCCGGAAGCAACCGGCGAGGGACCAACTCCCCTCGGGGTGCTGTGGTCTGCATGGATGGTGGTGCGCCCCGTCGGACCCCTCTCCGTCCGGGTCCGTCACCGGTCGCTGGTACCGGTCTCCCTCCGCGCGCCGACCCGTGCCGTGATCACGCTTTTGATCCCGCCGCGGATGTTGAAGTCACCTACGACTTCCATCCATTCCGGCGCGACGACGGCAGCGAGGTCGTCCAGGATGCGGTTCACCGCGCGCTCGTAGAAGATCCCGTCGTTCCGAAAGCTCCAGAGGTACAGCTTGAGGCTCTTGAGCTCCACACAGGCCGCCGCCGGCACATAGCGAATGTGGATCGTCGCGAAGTCCGGGGCGCCTCCCTCGAGCTGCTTCAGCTCGGCGGCATCCGTCTCGATCCCGCCAAGGGGACAGAGGGAGGTGAACTCCGGGCACTCCATCGCGATCTCGTAGGGGCGTCCCGGATAGGGGTTGGCGAAGGTCTCGAGCAGGTCGGGTCGTGGCATGGGCGAAGAATGTATCAGGCCATGCACGCGAGCAACGAAGGATTCGCCGAGACCCGGCTTGCACCACTCCCTACGGCAAGCTGAGCCGCGCGCTGTGATGCGAGGCTCTAGCGTCGCAGTGCGGAACTTGCATATGTTGGATCGAGCGCCGGTCCCCTCTGGGCCGGCCGATGCCGCCGGGAGAACGGCCTGGCGGTACTGCCCCCCGGCAAGTCCGGGGGGCTCTTTTTTACCCCTCGCCCCGCAACCGCCGTGCGGTCGCGTCGAGCAGGCCACGCTCGTCCGCCGTGAGGCTCGCCAATCCCTTCGAGGAGATCTTGTCCAGCACGCGGTCGAGCTCCGCGGCATGGATCTCGAGCGCGGTCCTCACCGGTGTGATCACGACCCGCGCCGGACGCTGCTGCGCGGCGATCGCCTTGCTCTTGGCGACGATCTCGTCCACCTCGTCGCGTTGCGCGCGTTGACGCGGGAGCGTGCGCGGAATGGCGCGCGGCGGTGCCTCGTCCTGATAGTCCGGCGCCGGTGAGATGCGTTGCCGAAGACGCTCGATGCTCGCCGCCGGCGGTGTGCGGAAATACAGCCACCCGAACGCCAGGCCACCAAGGTGCGCGAGATACACTACGCGATCGCCCCCCGCCATGGTCCCCGCGTCCAGCATGCCGAGCCCCAGATTCACGATCGTGAACAGCACGAGCATCGTCCACGCACGCACCGACACCACGCCCAGGAGTGCAACCTCCTCATTCGGCCACTGCTGCGCATACGCGAACATGACGCCGAGCATGGCCGCCGAGGAGCCGATGAGGACTCCCGTGCGGACGAAGAGCATGTGCGCGACGGCGCCACCCAATCCACACCACAGATAGTAGAGCGTGAAGGCACGCGTGCCCATGGCCGATTCGAGCCGTGGCCCGAACACGAGCAGCACGTACAAGTTCACGGCCAGGTGCGCGAAGCCGTAATGCACGAACATGTACGTCCATGAGCTCCACAACGCCCGTTGGAGATCGCCGGCCTGAAAGCCGAGCACGGCGAATACGTCGGCATTGCTCACGACGGTCCACTGCAGGAACAGGATCGCGACGTTCAACGCGACCAGCGCCTGCACGGCCCGGGTCATCCGGGGTGCGTCGTGCTCGGGATACCGACTGGGATTCGCCATGGGATGATGCAGCTGTGCAGCGCTGGTGCCACTGCGGTGCGAGACGCTGGCGCGGGGCGAAGCCGCCACACTATCACAACGTACTAACCACCGGCCGTGTTGCGGGTTCCTTAGGCCTTGGTCCGATCAGCGCAGTCCGGTGGGCGCTGGAAGTCGGGGCAGTACCCGGACGTCGCCGTGCAGGCTCGCCGCTCGCTCGAGCCACAGGATCCACCGACGATCGGGATCACTCGCGCTCTCCACCGTTGGGTGCACGACGATCGCGGTCTCCGCGCTCGCGGCATGTGCTTGCTCGACGATCCGCCAAAGTTGCACGTCACTGGCTGCGGCAGCTGGAATGATGATCAGAGCATGCTTCACTTGTTTCTTCGCCGCTAGGGCCAGTGACGCCGTGGCACGCTCGATCGCCGGCGGCGGCTCGCAACCATCCATGGCCACCTGGATCAGCATGAGCGCCTGGAGCAACGCCTCCAGCGCATCGGGCCGCTGTCCATCATGGTCGAGCATCACCGGCAGCGGCACGTTCGCGTTGAGCGCGATGAGCAGGTACTCGGCTTCTGCCAACGGGTCCCGGCCGGCGATGGCGATGGAGTGGTACCGGGAGCGCGCGGCAAGCCGGGTCAGCTCGCCTCGCAGCGCATCCGCCGTGAACATCGTGGCGGTCTCCGCTTCCTCGGCGAACTTCACGAACAGCTGGCGTCGACCGATCCACGGACCGGTCGCCTGAATGCCGGCGGGGATGCCTGCCAGGGCCGCCGTCTGACTCGGAAGCTTGCTGCTGCGGCCTACGCTCATCGAGTCGCCTCACGAGATGCTGGCGGGTCGAGCGCGAGCAGCGCGATCCGCTCGCACAGATCGGGAAACGTGATGCCGGCGGCCGCGGCGCCCTGCGGGACCAGGCTCGTGGCCGTCATGCCTGGAAGTGTGTTCGCCTCGAGACAGTAGAATTCGCCCGATGCGGTCATCCGAAAGTCGATGCGGGCACAGCCACTGAGCTTGAGCGCGGCGAAGGCGCGCTGCGCCTGTTGCTGCACCTCCGTCGTCTCGGCAGCGCTCAACGGAGCGGGAAAGATCTCCTGCGCCATCCCCGGAGTGTACTTGCACTCGTAATCATAGATCTCGTGC
>JBJMNM010000337.1:0-2909 GCA_045804305.1 Gemmatimonadaceae bacterium
CTTCCGCCGGGCGAGGCGTTGGTGGTGGATACCCTGCCACCCATCCGTCGCGATTCGCTCGCGGGCGCGCTCTCGGCGGCGGCGACTTTGCGCGGCAACGTGAAGCACCTCGGCCTAGACGCCACCGTGGAGGGTCGCGACCTGGTAGTTCGAGGCAATGCGGCCAGTCGGCTGGATGCCGAGCTGTCCTCTCCCGACGTGCGCGATCGCGCGGCACCGCTCGCCTTCAAGGTGGACGCCGATTCGGTGCAGGCTCGCGGATATGGGCTGGAGAGGATCGAGGCGGTTGGTACATGGCGTGATCGAGCGCTCCGCGCTGACGTTCGGGTCCGCCAGGATTCGTTCATCTCGTACGCCGCACTCGGCAGCTATGCGCGGCCGGCCAATGGCGTGCAGGTCGTTCGGCTCGACTCGCTCGCCGCGCGGTTCGATACGCTGGTGTGGCGGCTCGCGCATCCCGGAGGCGCGCGGCTCGATCACGGCTCGATCACCCTCGACTCGGTGGACCTGCGGAGCAGCACCGGAGGCCGGCTGTTCGCGAATGGCGTCGTGCCGACGGAGGGCGCCGTTCGACTCGACGTGGCAACCGAGAACGTGCGCGTTTCCACCGTGCTGATGGCGTTGCAGCGAACGGCGCAGGCCGACGGCGTGATCGGTGCCGCGGCGCACGTGGCCGGCACGCGCGACGCTCCGGCGATCCGAGGCCGCGTGACCCTCCGCGAGGCGAGCTATCGTGGGGAACGGGCGCCCGACGCCGACGTCGACCTCCGCTATGGGCAGCGGCGGCTGGCGCTCGATGCGTCGGCGCGTGACAGCACGGGCCGACGCGTGCTCGTCGGTGATGCGTCGCTGCCGCTCGACCTCTCACTGCGTGCCCTGACGAGCTCACGTCGCGTTCCAGGGCCGCTGGCGGCGAACATCGCGCTCGACAGCCTCGATCTCGCCGCACTTCCTCTCGCGTCACGCAGCCTGGACGACGTGCGAGGATCGGTGGCGGGCGAAGCCCACGTGCGGGGGACCTGGGGTGCACCGGAGTACACTGGCCACGCAGCTTTGCGGGCTGGGGAGCTCACGCTCGTGTCCACCGGCATGCGGCTCACCGATGCCATCGCGGACCTGCGGATCGTCGGCGATACCTTCCGGCTCGATTCATTGGTCGCGCGTTCGCGGGGCACGTTGCGCACGGCGGGAACGGTGAGCCTCGCTGACCGCGCGCATCCGTTCGTGCGGCTCGACGTGGATGCGCGCAGGCTGCGCGTGATGGATGCGACGCGCGGCCTCCTGGATGTGGACGCCGAGGTCGCGGCGGCCGGACCGCTCGACGCGGTGCGTGCTACCGGACGCGTGGAGCTGCTCGGCGGCTTTCTCGCGCTCAAGCAGTTCAACAAGAACCTGATTCGTGTGAAGGCACCGGGGAGTCTCGCCTTCTTCACGGTGTTCGACACCACCGCGCCGGCAGCCGACAGCGCGCGCCGGGCGACCGCGCTCGCCCACCCGTCGCGCGTGGGGGTGATCGCCGACCTGTCGGTCGTGGTGGATCGCGGCAACTATTACCGGAATCGTCCCGACGCGAACACCGAGTTCTACACGGAACCGGGTGAACCGCTCGCCGCGCATATCGACACCCGGACCGGCGATCGGTACGCGGTCGGATTCGTCCGTATCGTCGGCGGCACGGCGATCTTCCGCGCGAGCACCTTCACGCCGGCGCGCGGCTCGTTGACGTTCGCGCCGTACACCAATGGTCCCGGCTACCTCGAGCAGGTGGGCGAGCGTCCAGTGTGGGAGCCGGGTCGCGGGATCTTCCCCGTGCATCTGCTCACCGGTGGCACATCCAAGGCGCCGGCCCTCGGTCTCGAGAGCGGTGCGCCCTTCCCGATTCGCGGACGTGAGCTCAACGGCTATCTGACCATCGCGCGGGATCACACGTCGTTGCTGCAGCAGTCCGGCTCGACGCTCTCGGGCAGCGAAGCGTGGAGTGGACAGCTCTCCGGCGAGACTGGCGCACTCGCGCGGCGTCAGCAAGCCGCCACCGCGCTGGGGGTCGTGCTGCACGACATCGGCACGGGAGCGACGAAGGAGTTCGGCCTCGACGCGTTCAGCGTGTCGCCCACCGACCTTCCGACGGAACTCGTGTTCGGCAAGACTGGTGGTGTTCGCGGCGCGATGCTCGAAGGGGGCCAGTACGTGACCGTCGACCGCTACATCGCGGGCCAGCTCCGCCTCACGAGCGCGATTCCAGGCGTGCGGATGTCGCAGCTCTTCGGCACACTCTACCGGCTCGACGTCGGCATCGAGCCGCGGTTCCTCTTCCGTCCCCCGGAGGATCTCGGCATCACGCACCCGACGGTGCGCACCGGCGTGTTCGGCGCGTTTCTGACCCGGGTCTGGGACTGGTGAGGTACGGGCGGTGAACCGTGAACCGTGAACTGCCCGACTGTCCCTCGCGGAACGACAAAGGGCACACCGGACTCCAGTCCGGTGTGCCCTTTGTCGTTTTGCGGAGTGTCCGACCGTCAGACCATCCGCGGTCGAGCCAATCGCTTACGTACCCTTACTTACAGGCCGGCTCGCCGTCGCCCGCCGTACCGACCTGCGGGTTCACCGTGTTCACGCCGATGCCGCAGGTGAAGCTCGGGATCTGCGAGTGCGTCACGGTCGCCGACCAGTAGCCCTGGCCGATCGTGATCGACGGCGTCGACACCCCCGTCGACGGCTTGAACCGGAGCTTCGTCGTATCCCCGTAGACCACGTAGGTGCCCGAATCCGAGAAGAACGACTCCTCGGCCGTCACCAGGTTCCGGAGGTCCGACTTCATCGCCGCCGTGTACGCCTTCGTCTTCGTGTTGGCGAACTTCGGAATCGCGATCGCGGCCAGAATGCCGATGATCACGACCACGATCAGCAGC
>JBJMNM010000338.1:0-5105 GCA_045804305.1 Gemmatimonadaceae bacterium
AAGGCGCCGAGCGGTCCGATGGCGGATCGCCTCAATGCGGCAACGAAATATGTCGCTACCCATCGCCCGGAAAGTCTCGAATGGGGCCCGTTCGAGGGCGTGGGACCGGACATCGTCGAGGGCATTCGCCGCATCAAGTCGCAGGGCGGCCGGGACCTTGTCCTCTCGGGTAGCTCCACGCTGACATCGACGCTGCTCGAACATGGGCTTGCGGATGAAGTCCTGCTGATTGTCTCTCCGGTCCTGCTGGGCACGGGCAAGCGATTGTTTGCGGAAGGAACCCCGGCGCGCGCATTCGAGCTCGTAAGCACGAATGCATTTCCGTCCGGCGTCATCCTCAATGCGTACAAGGTCGCCGGGCCTTTGAAGACCGGATAGCTCGACGACACCCCGCTTGGACCTTGACAGCGGCGCGATGGTGTTGAAAGATCAACACGGTTGATTTTTCAACACTGGAGAGCTTTCATGCGCGCCACGCCCCACCTCATTGCGCTCGCCGCGCTCCTGGTCGCAGCCCCCATGTTCCGCCTGGCGGCGCAGGCGAGCGCCTCGGTCCCCGCCGCTCCATTCCGGGGCACGCTCTCGCTCGGCGACCGCGTCGTTCCAATTCAAATCCGGGGGAGCCAGACGGCGGAGGCGCGCTTTCAGATAGCCGCTCCACTCGGGTTCGACGACACGACGTCTCGCCCGATGCGTCGCGATCCGCGCGGTGACACGCTGCTCGCGGTCATCCCCGGCTTCGGCGACACACTCCGATTCGCGCCGCGACTCGACGGTGAGTCGCTTCGCGGAACGATACGGCAGGGCGAACGGACTGGAACGTTCGCGCTGCATCGCGTCGTCGACCTGCCGCTCGACGTGATCAAGCCCCGCGTGGGCGATTATCGGCTCGACGACGGCGCTCTCTTCAGCGTGGGCGGCGGTGAGAACGCCTTCGATGGCCTGACCTACATCCATTTCGGAACGGGCCGGACTGGCTCGTTGTTCGCCGTGGATTCGAGCCGTTTCGTCGCCGGTCCGCGACGCTACGACTCCGACCCGGTGAACTACACCGTGCAGTTCGAGCCTGGCGATCGGATCCTGATCTCGAGCGCCGAGGGCCGGCGCTGGCGCGGCCGCCGGACGGTGTTCTTCCGCGAGCAGGACGTTTCATTCCCGACCACGGGTGGCGTGCAGCTCGCGGGCACCTTCACGGTGCCGACGACGCGCGGGCCCCATCCGGCCGTCATCATGCTTCACGGCTCGGAGCCCAACTACCGCTTTCGCGGCAACGTCGTGACTTTCTTCGCGAGCCGCGGGATCGCCGTGCTGAGCTGGGACAAGCGAGGGAACTTCGGCTCCGGCGGCACGCTGCAGACGTCGACCATCGACACGCTTGCGGCGGACGGCGCGGCAGCGATCCGATGGCTGCGCGCGCGGCCGGAGATCGATCCGCGTCGCGTCGGTGTCTGGGGGATCAGTCAGGGCGGATGGCCGGCGAGCATCCTCGCCGCGCGCGATTCGTCGCTCGCGTTCGTGATCCTGCACGCCGGCTCGTCGCTCACGCCGGCGACGCAGGGGGACGACGAGATGCGCCTCACGGTGGCGGAGAGTGGCGGCACGCCGGGCGCCGTGGACACGCTGCTGGCGTACTACCACCTCTACAACGACGTGTTGCGCGGCCGCGCCACGCGCGCGTCGCTCGACTCGATGCACGCCGCGCTGCGCGCGCAGGGGAACCGGTTCATCTGGTCGCCGGCAAATTCCGAATCGCCGCGCGCACGCTGGCTGGCGGGAATCATGGACTTCGATCCGGTGCCGTACTGGTCGAGGGCGCGCGTACCGGTCCTTGCCTTGTTCGGCGAGTTCGACGGGTATGTTCCGCCGGAGACGAACGTGCCGGTCTTGCGGGAGGCGTTCGCGCGCAGCGGGAATCGCGACACGTCGATCGTCGTGTTCCCGCGCGCGAACCACCGCTTCGAGGAGTCGTCGCGCCGCATGATCCGCGACTGGGTGATCGGGAGCCGCTATCTGCCGGCGTACTACGACACCATGGCGGCGTGGCTCGATCGCTTCATGAAAAGGCACTGAGCTGACTTGAGCGCTCTTGAGTCCCGCCCACTTGAGTTATACTTTGCATCACAAAGAACTTGTCACGTGACTGCATGGAGCGCTTGCGGAGGTGCGCGGCGCCAGGGTCGGAGGCGATCATGCGGAAGTGGCTGCGACGCATTCGCGGTGCGATCGGGATGGGCTTCACTTGGGGAGCAGCATGGTCCGGCGCGGGCATCGTGCTGGCGGTGGTGACTCGCTTCCGTGCCGACGCCCCATTTCCTCTCGTCTTTGGTGTACTCGGCTTCATTGCCGGGGTCATATTCTCCGCGCTCCTCGCGCTGACCGAGGGCCGTCGCAGGCTTGATCAGATGTCGCTTCCGCGCTTTGCCGGGTGGGGCGCCATGGGCGGCCTTCTGCTATCGGCCCTCTTCGCCAGGGCCGCGTCCCTCGGCTGGGGAGACGTGCTAGCGGTCGTCCCCACGTTCGCCCTTGCGTGCGCGGTCTGCGCCTCTGGTTCGCTCGCGATGGCCAGGCGAGCGGTACGGCGAGAATTGCCCGACAACCGTGCGGATCTCACCGAGGCGGAACTCACCGACCATCAGAAGCGGAAACTGCTTGGAGACGGCGGCTAACATCGGCGCTTGGCTCCAGGCCGCGGCACTGCGGATAAGGATTTGGTGAAAGGCGGGGCCGTGCCGGTGACTTGGGCGGTTTGCGTACGCTACTTGTACTCGTTTTCGCGCAACGGAATCAGGTAGGCACGTCGTTCTCTGATCAACGCATCGCGCATCACGAAGACCTCTCCCGCGACCATGCGGATCGGCCCAGCGTCGACCGGCTTTGCCACGAGCTCCAATTCAGCCATCACCACGTCGTGTTCCTCGACCATCCGAACGATGGTGATTTCCGGACTTCCGGTGAAGGCTGGGTTTTCGATCTCCTTATCGTAGGCATCTTTTCCCACCAAATGGAAGGCGCCAAAAACAGTCCATTCAATGTCGTCCGTCAAGCATTCGAGGATCTGCTTGTGATCGGACTTGTTGAATCCATCAATGTACCGCTCGACCGTTCGCTTGTTCGCCGACACCGGGCTCTCCTTGTGCTGGAACCACCGTCTACTTCATGCATGCACCCTCTTCAACGCAACGTGAGGCCGCCGCCCCGCGGGACTCACCGGCGCCCCGCCGCGCGCGGGAGCCCGAGCCGCGTCCGGACTGCGTCGACGAGGTCGATGTCGGTCAGGACGCCGTAGTGAACTTGGGCCGGGGTCCCCGGCCGGAGGAAGAGATAGCCCGCGCGCCCGCTGTCGGGCGCCGGCTCAAAGCGGCCGACCACGCCGTCCAAGGTGTACTCGACGCTCTTGCCGTAGCGCTCGATGACCGCCACGCCGAGTGAGTCCAGGGCGGGGCGGGCACTCCCGAGGTGGTACTCCAGGTCGCCGAGGGTCTCGGCGGCGTCGCCCCCGGAGTCGGCCACGGCGTAGGCGCCCGCGAAGAAGACGACCAACGTCGGGCCGACCACCGCGATGCGGCCCGAGTCGGGGCGGGCCGCACTCGCGGCTTCCGGCTTGGCGCCCGAGTCGCCGCGCGCGGCACGCTCGCCCACGGGGCGGCAGCTCACCGCGGCGACGAGGAGCCCGACCGTGAGAATCCGTCGCGTCATTGGAGTGCGTGGCGATCTAACGCCCCAGCTACTTGCGGGCGAGCTCCATGAAATACGATCGCAGCGAGCTTCCAGAGATCGCTCGTCAAGTTCAGCGTTCCTCAGGCCGCGTGGGGGATGACTCGTCGCGGTGCTCGGTGAGAATCTTGTCCCAGCGTTCCGTACGTTCCTCCGACGTCGTTTGCTCGATCCGCGTCGCGATCGTCCAGACGTGCCCCGCGGGATCCATGACCCAAGCGATGCGATCACCCCAGAACTGATTCTGCGCCGGGACCAGGACCGTTGCCCCACAGTCCGTTGCCCGGGCAACCGTCGCATCCACATCGGGCACGTACACGAAAATAACCACCGGCGAACTACCATCCTTTGTCGGAGCCCGACTGGGCAAGTTTGGCCATTCGGCTTCGATCATGACCATTTCCGGTCCGATTCGCAGTAGCGCGTGCGCCAGGGTACCGTCCGGTCCCGGGCGCTCGTTGAGCGAGATTGCGCCAAGGGCTCGAATGCAGAAGTCGACTTCGGCGGCCGGCGAGCGGCAGACGAGCCGAGGGATAATGATCGACGTGTTCTCGGGGAGCGGCCGACCCGTAGTATGCATGTTCACTCTCCATGCGCATGTCCAGGCGACGCGGACTAACGCCCGAGCTTAGCTGCGGGCGGTCGGCTCAATATGGGGAAACCGCGAGCGGGTCGCGATGGTGGACGCGCGCCCACCTGGATCCGCCGACTGCCCGTCGGCTGCAGCGAGAGGCTAGACTGCCTCCACCGGGTCATCTCCCAGCGTAAGCTCGAACACCAAGTCAGTCGCAATGCGTTCTCGGATGAAGGCTTCGGCCTCCTGCCAGCAGCCGTGACCATTCGCGACCGCCTTGGAGAAATCCGCGATATGTTCGAGCGGCGACTCGGTTGATTCGGGGGTCATGAAGAAGCCGTGGATACCGAGAATGGGTACTCCTTCATCAGCGGCTCGACGTACAAGCGCGATGGCATCTGTCGGCGTCAGCAAAAGTAGATTGCCGGAAGACGGCACGCTGCGCACTCTGAACTCAGTTTCGAGCATCTCGGCCTTCACGCGATCTCCGTTGGCAGTCTCAGGCCTGATCTACGCTGCAAGAAGTCAAGTAAGAGTGCGGGCGTAGCCCGCACAATTCAATGGACTCTTTGTCAGCGTCAACGTTCGTTAGCGTGCGGAAGCGCGAATCCAGACGCGCGTTAGTCATTCCGTCCGAGCGTGACGTCGATGTCGTCCCAGACGTACCAATACGTGTTCAGCGGAACGGCGCCTTCCGCCAGATAGAAGGCGACCACACGTGTTGGGGATGGTGGCGGCCGCCGCCGCCCGCTCAGACCGCTCGAACTTCGGCGAGCCGCTTGACCGCGTACTCGTCGTCCCAGCAGACGGCGGCTTC
>JBJMNM010000339.1:0-5150 GCA_045804305.1 Gemmatimonadaceae bacterium
CCCGGCGGAAGGACATCCTGCGGCAGTTCCTCGTCGAGAGTGCGACCCTGAGCACCATGGGTGCCGTCCTCGGCATCGCGCTGGGGATCCTGATCGCGAAAGTCATCTCCTGGAACACGCCGTTGCCCGCGGCCGTTGCGCCCTGGTCGCTCGTCGTCGCGACGCTGTTGGGTTGCGGCGTGGGGATCATCTCGGGGATGTATCCGGCGCGCAAGGCTGCCCGCCTGGACCCCATCGACGCGCTGCGCGCGGAGTAGACGATGCGATTTCTCACTCCCTTCTCCATGGCGTTCGAAGGCGTCGGCATCGCGCTCGACGCGCTGCGCTCCAACAAGGTCCGCGCCGGCCTCACGATCATGGGCGTGGCTCTCGGCGTGTTCGTCGTGGTCGCCATGTCGTCGGTCGTGCAGGGGATCAACGAGTCGTTTCGACGCGACGTGGAGGCAGCCGGGCCGACGTCGTTCTTCGTGTACCGCCGGCCGATCGGCGGTTTCAACGTGTGCGATGGCACCGACGAGACCTGCCCCGAGCGGCGCAATCCGGCGATCACGATGGACGAGGTCGCGACGATCGAACGCCTCCCCACCATTCGCGCCGTGACGGCGCACATCGGGACCGGTGCGTCGTTCAAGTACAAGGACAAGGTGATCCCCAGCGCGGGGATGGAAGTGTACACCCCGAACTGGACCGAGATCGACGGCGGCGACATCTATCCGGGTCGCAGCTTCACCTATGCGGAGAATGCGACCGGCGCCAAAGTGGTGCTCGTGAACGACAAGCTCGCCGAGCAGCTCTTCGGGACGTCGGATCCGATCGACAAGGTCATCATGATCGACGACGTGCAGTTCAAGGTGATCGGCTTCTATCACTACACGTCGAGCCCGATGGGCACGCCGACCTCCGCGGGCGGCGGCGACTCGCCGAAGGCAATCGTGCCCTTCGAGTCGGCGCGCCGGCATCTCAACCTGTGGATGCGCGGGAACAATCTGATCGTGAAGCCGCACACCGGCGTGTCGACGCAGGAGGCGGTGGACGACGTGATCGCCGCGCTTCGCGCGCACCGCGGCCTGCGGGCTCGGGCACCGAACAACTTCGACATCGTCACGCAGGATCGGCTCTGGTCGATCTACAACAAGCTGTTCGGCACCTTCTTCGTGGTCGGCCTGGCGCTGTCGTCGGTCGGGCTGCTGGTCGGCGGCATCGGCGTGGTGGCGATCATGATGATCTCCGTCACCGAGCGCACGCGCGAGATCGGCGTGCGGAAGGCGCTGGGCGCCACGAAGTGGACGATCCTCTGGCAGTTCCTCGTGGAAGCCGTCACGCTCACCGGCATCGGTGCCGCGCTCGGGCTGTTTCTCGGCATTCTCGTGGCGGTGGGCGTCCGCACGGCGTGGCCGTCCATTCCAGCCACCACCTCCACCGGCAGCGTGATCGCCGCGCTCGGGATCAGCGCGGTGACGGGGATCGTGTTCGGGATGCTGCCGGCGGTGCGGGCAGCACGTCTGGACCCGGTGGCGGCGCTGCGGTACGAATGAGCGACTCGTGGCGGCAACGAGACGCTGCGTGTCCGCGATGAGCGCACTTGGCCGTACTCAGTACTTCGTGCCAGGTACGAAGTACTGAGTACGGCCGGAAGGCGCGGGCACTGGCGCACTGCCACTCGCGCTCGGGGTTACTCCGTAGTTGCGGTGAGGCCCCTATATTCCCCCGCCATGCAACCAGTCGACATCCTCGCCATCGCCGCCCACCGCGATGACGTCGAGCTCACGTGTGGTGGGACGCTCATCAAGGCGGCCAGGCGTGGGCAGCGCACGGCCATCGTGGATCTGACGCAAGGGGAGATGGGAACGCGCGGGTCGGCGGCGCTGCGCGCGCAGGAGGCGTCGAGCGCGGCCGAGGTGCTCGGCGTGAGCGCGCGCGAGACGCTCGGGCTTCCGGATGCGGGGATCGAGAACTCGCCGGCCACGCGCGAGGCGCTCGCGCGGGTGATCCGGCGCTTTCGGCCACGCGTCGTGATCGCGCCCGCGTCCGAGGGACGCCACCCCGATCACCGCGTCACCGCCGGCCTCGTACGCGACGCCTGCTTCGTGGCCGGCCTCGCGAAGATCGCTCCGGACGTGCCGAAGCATCGGCCGCACAAGATCCTGCACTCGCTCACCTATCGGCAGGACTTCGTGCGCCCGACCTTCGTGGTGGACATCACCGACGAGTTCGAGCAGAAGCTCGCGGCCGTGCGCTGCTACAGCTCGCAGTTCGACGGAGAGACGCAGGCCGGCGAAGTCTTCCCGAATGGGGAGCCACTGTACGACGTCATCCGGCACTACGCCGCCACATATGGCTCGCTGATTCGTACGCGCTACGGTGAGCCGTTTTCCACCACCGAGATGATGCGCGTCGACGACGTCGTCGCGCTCGAGGTTGCGACCTTTTGAGCGAAGACATGCACGGCGAGGTCACCTACGGCTCGTATCTCGCGCTCGATGAGCTGCTGTCGCTCCAGCATCCGCGCTCGGAGCATCCGGATGAGCTGCTGTTCATCGTGGTGCATCAGGCGAGCGAGCTCTGGTTCAAGGAGATCCTCCACGAGCTCGACCTCCTGATCGATGCGTTCCAGGCGCGCGAGCCCGAGTTCGCGCTGTTTCGCATGGGGCGCCTCAACGCGCTCATGCGCATCGTCTCCGCGCAGCTCTCCGCCCTCGAGACGTTGCCCCCGCAACACTTCGCCGAGTTTCGGCAGCACCTCGGCAGCTCGAGCGGCTCGCAGAGCGTGCAGTTCCGCGCGATCGAGGCAGCGTCGGGACTGCGCGAGCCGCACTTCATGCACGTGCTCCGCGAACACGGGGAAATTCCGCCGCTCGTGCAGCACGCGCTTTCGCGACCGACCCTGCAGGATCTGTTCATGAACCTGCTCGCCGCGGAGAAGGTCGAGCTCGAGACGCTCTACACCGGCGCGCGGCCCACGACGCTGTTCTTCCTGGCCGAGGCGCTGCTCGAGTACGAGCAGCAGTTCGGGCTCTGGCGCTTCAAGCACGTGCAGCTCGTGGAGCGCGTGCTGGGACCGCTCACGGGCGGCACCGGCGGCACGCTGGGGGCGAAGTACCTGGCACGAACGATCGATCAGAAGTTCTTCCCGGCGCTCTGGGCGGTGCGGGCGAAATTCTACGGCGCGCCGGCCACGTGATCCTCGACGTCTCCGTCCTCGTGCGGCCGGGCACGCCCGAGTGGCCGGGCGACGTCCCCTTCTCGTGTGGATGGAGCTGCCGACTCGCGAGCGGCGCGAGCGTGAACCTGTCGCACATCGCCGGAAGCCCGCACGTCGGCACGCATGCCGACGCGCCGCTGCATGTCCGCGACGGTTGGCCCGGAAGTGAGCTCCTCCCCCTCGCCGCGTTTCTGGGGCCCGCGCTCGTGCTCGACGTCAGCGACCAGCCCGACGGTCCCCTGATGCTCGATGCGGAGGACGCGCGCCTCGCGGGGTGCGAGCGGTTGCTTCTCCGCACTGGCCGCACGATCGCCGATGGACGCTTTCCCGAGGCCTGGCCGGTGCTGACCGCGACCACGGCGGCCGCGCTGGCCGCGGGTGGGGTACGGCTCGTGGGCGTGGATGCCCCGTCGGTGGATGCGCGCAGCAGCAAGACGCTGGACGTCCACCATGCGCTGTTCGGCGGGGGCGCCTGCGTGCTCGAAGACCTGGACCTGCGGGCAGTGGACCCTGGCCGATATGAACTGATCGCCCTGCCGCAGCGCCTGGACGGCTTGGATGCGGCCCCGGTGCGCGCCGTGCTGCGGCGCGACGAAGCCTAGCGCCCCAGCTCGCGCACCTTCACGCGTACTTCCGACATCACGGCCGTGCCGTGAATGCGGACGTGCGGGAGGGCGTATCCGCTGGTGGCCACGGCCCGCGGGTCGTTGCGCGCCGACGCCATCACGGCCATGACGTCGAAGTCGACGATCATGCCGGGCGCCACGATGAAGGTGACGTTGGCCATGATGGCGGACACGTCGATCACGCAGGCGGGTGGAAGCACCGCGTAGCGAAGATCGATCTTCATGTCGCTCATGATCGCTCTCACCCGCAGCCGCTGCGGCACGCGCCAGGGACCGAGACGACGGCTCTCGCTCATGATGCCGAGGACGCGGCCCTCCGGCTCGAACACCGGCGAGTAGCCCCGGGATACGCCCGTGCCGGACTGCGCCGGCGCGACGAGGTCCGATACCAGCGACTCGATCGCGTACGGACTGTCGGCGTGGATCATCTGGCTCAGCCGCCACTCGAACTCCTCCTCCGAGATCACGTCGTAGGCATAGCCGTCGGTGAGGAGCCGAATCGCGCGCTCGCGGGCGTCGTCCAGGGAGAGCGGCGCGTGGTCCGCGGCGAGGCGCGGCGGAGAGTAGGGCATCGGGGTGTCGGTCATGGCGCCAATACGTACGCATTGATGGTCGAGTGTCACAAGTGGCCGGCCGCCGGCAGGACCGTCGCACCGTTTCACCCGTCGCGCCAGCGCGTTAGTTTTCGAGGGTATGCCTGAACCCGTCTATCTCGATCACGCCGCCACCACCCCCGTCCGCCAGGAAGTGCTCGCGGCGATGCAGCCGTTCTTCGGGCCTCGCTTCGGCAACCCGTCGAGCGTGCATCGTTGGGGACGCGAGGCGCGCACGGCGCTCGATGAGGCGCGAGAGCGTCTGGCCCGATGTCTTGGCGCCGCCTCGGACGAAGTGGTGTTCACCTCGTGCGGCACCGAGGCGGACAACATGGCGATCCTCGGCGTCTGGCGCGCGCGCCAGGCCAGCGGCCGCCGCGCGGTCGTGACCACGCCCGTCGAGCACAAGGCGGTGCTGGCCGCGGCGCACCAGGTGGCCCGCGAAGGAGGCGAGGAGCGCCTGGTTGCCATGCAGCACTCGGGGCTCGTGGAGGACGCCTCGTTCGACGCGCTCCTGAGCGACGACGTCGCCGTCTGCTCCGTGATGTGGGTCAACAACGAGATCGGCGTCATCCAGGACGTGCCCGCGCTGGCGAAGCGCGCCCGGTCGCATGGCGTCGTCTTTCACACCGATGCGGTGCAGGCGTTCGGCAAGGTGGAGATCGACGCGCGCCGCGCCGCCTTCGACGTCCTCTCGATCTCGGGCCACAAGATCGGCGCGCCGAAGGG